>JACPEZ010000043.1 GCA_016183225.1 Candidatus Daviesbacteria bacterium | reverse complement strand
CTTTGCAAAAAGAGGGTTTGGAGGTAGCGATCATCAACTGCAATCCGGAAACAGTTTCTACTGATTATGATTCCGCAGATAAACTTTATTTTGAAGAACTGACTTTTGAGAGAGTGAGCGATATTTATGATATTGAACAGTCTGCAAGTTTAGTGCTCAGTTTTGGCGGCCAGGTGCCTAATAATTTGGCCATGAGCTGTTTTAAGGCAGGATACAAGATTTTGGGGACCTTGCCGGAGAGTATTGATAGAGCCGAAAACAGGCATAAATTTTCCAACATTTTGGATAAATTAAACATTGATCAGCCTCGTTGGCAAAATGTCAAAAATACCAAAGAGGCAACTGCATTTGCCAAACAAATCGGTTATCCGGTTTTAATCAGACCTTCATATGTTCTGTCCGGTTCTGCCATGAATGTAGCTTTTAGCAGTACGGAACTTAAAAGGTACTTAAAACAGGCGGCAAAAATTTCCAGCGAGTATCCGGTGGTGCTTTCCAAATTTGTGGAAGGGGCTAAAGAAATTGAAATTGACGGGGTTGGGATTAATGGGGATTTGCTAATCTATGCCATTTCCGAACACATTGAAAATGCCGGAGTGCACTCCGGCGATGCCACCATTGTCCTGCCGCCCCAGCGGCTATTTCTCCAAACCATCAGGCAAATTAAAGATGCCACCAGAAAAATACTAAAAGAATTAAAAATCAGCGGGCCTTTTAACATTCAATTTCTGGCTAAAAATAATAACATTTCAGTGATAGAGCTTAATCTTCGCGCCTCCAGATCTTTTCCGTTTGTGTCCAAAGTGACAGGGTTAAATTTTGTGGAAATGGCTACCAGAGTAATTTTAGGACAAACTCTTTCCGGCGATTTTAAAACTCTTGATCTGGATTATGTGGGTGTTAAAGCTCCGCAGTTTTCCTTCAGCAGAATTAAGGGAGCAGATCCCAGATTGCGGGTGGAAATGAGCTCAACCGGGGAAGTGGCTTGTTTTGGTTCGGATCTGCAGGAAGCTTATCTTAAAGCTCTTTTGGCCACAGGCTTCAAAATGCCCAAAAATAAAGTCTTTTTATCAATCGGAGGAGAAAAGAATAAGTTAGATTTGCAGTCCTCGGCTAAACAGCTGACAGAAATGGGCTTTAAAATTTATGCCACAGAACATACCTCTCGCTTTTTACAAGATGCCGGCATTAAAAACGACAGAGTCTTCAAAATTTCAGAAAAAAAACACCCTTCGGTTTTGGATCTTTTAAGAAAAGGCAGTATTGATCTTGCCATCAATATCAGTGAAGTACAATCCCAAAAAGGAGAAACAGACGGATTTTTGATCAGGCGAAATTGTATAGATTTGGGAGTGCCTCTTATTACCAATTTGCAGTCGGCCAAACTGCTAATTTCCGGCTTATCTTCCAAAAAACTGTCCGATTTGCAGATCAAAAGTTGGGATGAGTATTTAAACTAGTTTTTTTGCGGGAAATGGGGCATAATTAGTTTGTGAGCAAATACCGTTCATTAATCCTGCCAATTGCAGTTATCAGCCTATATCTGGCTTTTTTAATCATTGTCAGGCAATCCTTACCCCAATCAAGCGATCTTGCCAGCTACCTGTCTTCCATATACGGCCGCTATGGTTACGAGATTGTTTTTTTGGGATCATTGCTGGAGGCTGTAGTGGTGGTCAATTTTTTTGTGCCGGGGGCTGCCGCCATGGGCTTGGGCGCGGTTTTTGCCAGATCCGGGGAACTTGATTTAATTTGGGCGATACTGACAGCGGTGACAGGAGCAACAGTGGGTTATGCCCTGGATTTTATCTTGGGATTTTGGGGATTTTCAGCCATTCTGGAAAAAACCTCTTTTGGCAGGGACATGGTTAAAATGCGAGCGGGTTTGGATCGTTCAAAAATGCGCACTTTAAGCCTGGGATTTATCCATCCCAATATCGGCTCATTTGGCGCTTTGGCAGCAGGAACTTTAAGAATGCATTTTATTAAGTTTCTGCCCATTGCCATTTTTTCCACCATTTTCTGGTATAGTCTGTGGGGGATACTGGTGTTTGTGTTGGGTGAAGTTTTTCTGATTGTTCTTACCAGATACGCTTTTATTCTGATTCTACTGGCTGTTTCTATTTGGATTTTGAGAATTTTATTTAATAAGAAAAGCTAAAATGTTTATACCAAAATATACTATTACTAACAGGATTTTAAAAGACATAGGCATAGTTGAGGCGGCCCGCGAGGTGATCATGCATGCTCCGCTGGTGCCTGCCTGGGAGGCTAAATTCAGAAAAGAAGCGATTGAGCGGACTATCCATCATGGGACTCATTTGGAAGGTAATCCTTTATCCGAAGAAGAGGTTAAAGATGTGCTGGAGGGTCACGAAGTGGTGGCCAGAGATCGCGATGTGCAGGAGATTTTAAATTATCGTAATGTCTTAAAGTTTATTGATGGAGTGGCTGCTCAAGTCGGCACCGGTCAAGCCTATCAACTGACTTTGGAAACTATTTTAGAAATTCACAGGCTGACCACGGAAAAAATCCTGCCGGATGAGGCCATCGGTAAGTTTCGGATAAGACAGGTGGTTGTTAAAAATACCAAGACAGGGCAAATCAGCTATACTCCGCCTCCGGCAGTGGAAGTGCCTTATTTAGTGGAGGATTTGATTAATTGGATTAACTCTGATGAGGCCAAAGCCTCTCATCCGGTGATTAAGGCCGGCATTATCCATTATGAGCTGGCCAGGATTCATGCTTTTACTGACGGTAATGGCAGGGTGGCCCGGGCTGTGGCTACTTTAATTATGTTTTTGGATGGCTATGATATCAGGAAGTTTTTCTCTTTTGAGGAATATTTTGATGAAAACCCCATGGACTATTATTTAACATTACAAGCCGTATCAAACCAGCTCGTTCTAGATACTCATGAGCGGGATTTAACTCCCTGGCTGGAATATTTTACAGAAGGTGTGGCTATAGAACTTAATAGAGTCAAAGAAAAAGTGCAAAGAATTTCGGTTGACGCCCGGGTTAAGGATAAGCTGGGGGAGCAGTTGGTCTTAAATGAGCGGCAAATGCTGATTATGGAGTATTTGCACCGGCACAATGGTATGAGCAACAGAGATTTTAGGAAAATTTTCCCCGATCACTCTGATGATACGGTTTTGCGCGAGCTAAAATTCCTCCGCCAAAAAGGCCTGGTTAAAAAAGCCGGCGGCACCAAAAAAGCACATTATGTTTTAAAATGACAACAGCAGAACTTTGGTTAAAAAGTCTTGATTTGGCATCTATTGCCACCTATTTAATGATTATTACAGTGGTAGTGATTTTATATACTTCAAGATCCCCCCGCCGTTCAATCAAAAGATAAGAAAAAACCTGCAGGAGAATTTTAAAAAGATAAAAATCGGGGACACCAAAAAGGCCCAGTATGTTTTGAAATGAAGATAACAGAAGGTTTAATGATACTCGACGATTGTTTGGTCAGGATGATCAGGATCAGGTTTTGTATTTGCGATTCTAACAGGTCCCTCATCAGAAAATACTCCGATGCAATTTCTACCCGCAGCTTTGGCTTCATAAAGAGCCAAGTCGGCATTAGCATCAGCATTAGTTACCAGTTGTTGGCGGGATTCGTCTGTTGCAAGTTGACTTGAAATATTTCCTTTTGCAAACGTCGCAAGGCCGATACTTGCCGACAAATTAATATCTAATGGTTTATCTTCTGGATCATTAGGGTTTTGGTTAAAAAGAGGAATACTGTCGGTTATAGCATTTCTAATTCTTTCAGCAATGATAACCCCTACATCCAAATCAACAACGCCTTTTAAGAAAAAAGCAAACTCATCTCCATGCAGGCGGGCAACCAAATCCCCCGGTCGTAATGTCGCAGCAATAATTTGACCGACTAAATTTAAATACGCATCGCCCATAATATGTCCATATTGATCATTTACATTTTTAAAACCATCCAAATCAAGATATCCGATAACTCCGGGGGCTCTTGCAGGCATTTCCCCTAGATTATGCATCTCACGAGCAGATTCTTCTAAGAGAGGATTTGTTGCTCTGTAAAATCCGTTTTGGCTAAGTATGTCCGGGTTATACTCGTCATGGTCAACCATTTCGCTAAGAGCAGCTGCTCTTAGTTCACCTTTCAGATCGATTCCTGCAATATATTCGATTACATGTTCTTGTATGGGAGTATTAGGATATAAATTTCCTAAGGTTTGTCGGTGTATTGCTTTGATTTCTTCAAATCTTGCAAGTTCTGCCTCATTGTATACGGTTTTCTCTGTTTGATCCATGCCTGTAGTATAATACAGATAATGACATTTGGTAAACTGGCAGAGTATTTTGAAAAATTAGAAGGAACTTCTTCGCGTCTTGCTTTAATTGATATTCTTTGTGATCTTTTTTCCCAAGTTAAAAAAGAAGAAATAGCCCAGGTTTGTTATCTGCTTCAAGGTAGAGTAGCCCCATTTTATGAACCGATTGAGTTGGGGATGAGCGAGAAATTAGTTGCCGCTGCTTTGGCCAGAGCCTATTCTGCTCCTCGCGAGGATGTTTTAAAACTTTACGGGAAACTGGGGGATATGGGATTTGTGGCAGAGAAGCTTTCCGACTACCGACTACCGACTACCGCGGAAGACGGAAGACGGAAGACGGTAAGCAATTTGAGTATTAAAGAAGTTTTTGAGACATTGGTGCAAATTGCTAAAACTCAAGGCGAGGGGACGGTGGAGAAAAAAGTTTCTGCTTTAGCTGAAATGCTTAAAAAAGTTGATCCTATTTCTGCCAAACATTTAGTCAGGGTGCCTTTGGGGGTGAGCCGTTTGGGGATTGGCGACCCCACTATTTTGGATAGCTTTGCTAAATTAAAACTGGGAGATAGATCCAAAAGAAAACTTTTGGAAGGAGCATATAATCGGGTGTCTGATTTAGGTTTGATCGGGGAAACTTTATGGGAAGGGGGGTTAAAAGCAGTAGAGAAATTACAGGTGACAGTGGGCAGGCCCATCAGGTCGGAGTTATGCGAAAGATTGCCTACTGCAGAAAAAGTAATAGAAAAAATGTCCCAAGTTAATGCTCAGAGGAAATTGGACGGATTCAGGGTGCAAATTCATAAAGACAAGGAAAATATCAGATTATTCTCGCGTAATCTGGAAGAAACTACCCCAATGTTTCCGGAGATTGTGGCATCGGCCCAAAAACAAATCAAGGCCAAAACCGCTATTTTAGATTGCGAGGCTATTGGTTTTAACCCCACATCGGAAGAATTCTTGCCATTTCAGGAGACCACCACTAGACGGCGAAAATACGGCATTGAAGAATTAGCCAAAAAAATCCCCCTCAAGGCTTTTTGCTTTGATATTTTAT
>JACPEZ010000042.1 GCA_016183225.1 Candidatus Daviesbacteria bacterium | reverse complement strand
AGTTCAAAAAGTTGATTTACCTCGGGTGGCAAGGACACACCAAGGTTCGGTAGGAGAAATCAGGGAGCGTCTGGGGAATTTAATGCCCACTTTGCAAGCGCGGCTTGATGCCGCTTTGAAGGATAAAAGATGGCACACGGCCGGCTTTGCCATTTTGGAGGAAGAGGGCGGCAGGAGAAATCTGGCCATCAGTTTGCAAAAAGAGCTGACAGATCAGGAAAAAGAGCAAATGCAGGCCCGGGAGGAATTTGGGAGAAATCTACGCAATTCACAGGGTTGGGCAAGACATTTGCAGATCGAGCGGCCGACATTAACACAGATTTTGGTTGGTATAGCCGCCAATGAAAACAGGACAATTCCGGAAGAAGAACTGGCAGGTATTGACAGACATCAAAAAGAAAGATATGCGCAGTGGATATATGCGGGCAGAGTTTATCCCGATGATCATCTGGTTAAGGGGCTTTTTGAGCTTTTGGCAGATTCGGATGACATAAAAAATTTGATTGGTCAAAAATTGGGCGAGGCCGGTGATGAACCCTGGGCCTCTGCCTGGAGAGGCTATTTGCAGCCTGCAGAGGCTTCCCCTTGGAGTACAGGCAGAGATTCGCCTGATTGGGAGGATCTGGCCGATGACTTGGGAAGAGGTTATTATTCTTGGGAGGAAATATTAAGTAGAACTAATTTCACAAGAGAGCAAGTCCTGAGTTACAAACAAGCTTTAGAAAGCGGTGATCCTTCGGTACCTGTTGACTCTAGATGGATTTTTTTGGATAGTCAGCTGTCTTCAGAAGGAGGAGATGAGTTAATAAGGGTTTTGGATCAGCGTTATCCGGGTCGGCTGGTATCCCAACTAAGCGAAGAAGAAAAAAGGCAGGTTGTAGAAGAGATTTTGCCTGATTTAGTGCGTCGGTACCCCGGCGAAGCTCTTGCTGCAAGTCCTCCGGAACCTGAATCTGATACTGCAGAACCGGCCTCGGCCCCAAGTGTGCAGGCTCCTGCAGCCCCAGCCTCGCAAGGCCCGGCCTTGCAAGAACAACCGGCTGCAGGAGCTGGGACAGAACAGGATGGTGGAGTGGAAAGACTAAAACAAGATTTTTTTGATCAGTTGGGAGAAGAATAATGACAGCAGAAGGAGATTTTGGAGAAAGATTTATTAGTCTAGCAATAAAGACCCGTAATAATGAGGGTGTTGATCTTTTGGGCCAGGCTCTTACAGCTCTTCCTTTGGGAGAAGGCAGACCTCTTGAAAGATTAGTGAGTTTTGTGGGAGTGTCAAACGGCGCAGTGTTAGACGAAAATCAAGCGGGGTTGGCAAGAAAAGCATTTGCTGGAGCTTGGAGAACTGCAATTGCAAGCGGGCAAATTCCAGAACCCCATAACGCCTTAGATTTCCCCGGTCTGATAGCCTTTACTTTGAGAGAACGCGGCTTTTTGCCTTCCGCAGAACCAGCCCAGTCAGAACCAGCTATAGCAGTGCCTTCATATGAAGCAAGAGAAGAAGAAACAAGAGAGGTGGAAATAGGGATTGGAGACCTTCTCGAGATGGATGATAACTGCATAACTGTCAATAGTCCTCTTTCTCCAGAAGCGCAAAAAGATTTAAAACAAACTAGAGATAATATAACACAAGAGCAATTAGAAACCTGTATTAAAAGTGATCCATCGGTAGTACTTAGAATGAATAATGGTATACTGTATATTCTAGATGAAAGATTTACCATTATTGAAACAGCAAGAGCTCAATTAACACCTGATCAAATAAGAGGTTTTCTACAAGAGAATCCGTTAAATATCTTGAGGATTGAGCCCTTTTGGCTAAAGAGTGATTCTGTTGATAATGAGGTTAAAAAAATCATCATTGAGCAAGCTCAAGCATTAACTCCAGAGAGATTAAGGACAGAGTTGCAAAAAAATCCGTTATTTGTTCTTGGGGTAAACCATGATATGTCGTTATATAGTGATACACTGCGCGATATAATAGGTTCTCCCATTTCGCCGGAAGCAAGAGAGGTAATAGAGGAAACAGCCAGAGGATTGACTCTTGAACAAGTAAGGAGTTACATAGAGAGAGATCCGCGCATACTTTTAAGAATGTCTTATGTAAGGATGTCTGATGACCGATCAAGGCCATCTTATCCTTTTATGCGTCTTTTACCAGAAGTTAGCGATTTTATTAGTAAGACTATGCAGCAACTTACATTTAAATTAAGAGCGCATGGTGAGGCCGCCCCGGATATAGGACAAACTGGATTTTCCTCTCTAGCCGATGGTTTGCCACCAGCTGCAGGAGCTGATGCAGGATCAGCTCTCCCCTCAAGCGCACCAGAACCCGCAGCCGGCCCACAGGAGAGATCTGAACCAGCCCCCGAAGTGCCCTGGGGGCTCGGTAGAGCCATGGATGCCCTGCAGGTGGGGGATCTTCTGGAGTGGAATGGGGGCGAGTGGTCTACCGGGAACAAATGGACCAGGACGCCTCTTGTTGTTACGCGAGTAGACAGGAATTCATCCAACAAAACTGTCATCGGGGTAACCGTGGCACGCAGGGATGAAGCAGACGATCCTGGGGTAGGCCTTTCTGGGTACAGCCTGGCATGGGAAGTGCGGCGCTTCTCTCCACCGCCTGCCGCCGCCCCAGTTCAAGAACCACCAGCTGCGACTGGGATGGATTACTCGATGGAAAGAGTAATGAGTGATTTTGATGCAAGAGCCAAACAAAGAAGCAGAAGAAAAGCCAGAGATGATTTAGAAACGGATCTTTCCTTGACTGGAGCGCAATTTGAGCAGTGGAGAGAGATGCTAAACGATCCTAACTTGTCTTTAAGAGACTATGCAGAATGGAGTTTGCAGTCTTCAATAGGGCTAGAAAGGGAAATCAGTCCGCAAGAAATAGATCAACGCTTGGAAGACAGTCTTGGACCCCGGACTATGGCAGATAGGATTTTCCAAGGCCAAGTTTTGCCTGATGATGCATTAATTCGTCAGATTAATGAAAAACTTACCAATCAGGAAGACAGGACAGCGTTAAATGATCAGATAGCTGCTAAAGTCAGGGAGATGGCAGAAAAAAGAGATACGCTTGATCCTGACGATCAGGCTTGGCTGGAGGCTTGGGAGGCAGAATTTAAAAGATCAGCCCCGCCTGCCGCAGCCGGCCCAGCAGAACAACTTCTTCCTCCTGACATTGCCCAGGATCCGGAACTTTCAAGGATATATGGCGGCATTTTGCAACAGGGCGGTAATGAAATGGGTGAAAAGTTTTTAGAGGCTGCGCGTCGCATGATGGAAAACGAGCCCGGTCTGGATCTTAAAACCGCAGCATTAAGGTTAATTAATCGAGAATTTAGGAGACCAAATGGTTGAGGTGCCTACACAAATTCAGCTTCCGGATCAAATAGACTATACGCAACTTTTTCAAAATATAAACCAATATCTGGAATTAACAAATCCAAAAAAGCAAGAACCGGTAAAATTTTTCCCGGAAAAAATTGACTATCAACAATTGTTTAAAAATATAAACGATTATTTGGCTCAAACCAAACCGGTTCCGGAGCCTGTGGCTGTGTGGCGACCCGGAGTTCCGTCACAGGAGCTTTTAAGAAGACTTGAAGGAAGAAATAATCGAGGTTCGCTACAAGATGCTGTTATTGCATTAAATACAATTCCTGATAATGAAAAATCTGCCCAAGTGCAAAGAATAAAGGATTTAAGAGAAGTAGGAAGAGTAAGAAGTAAAAGGAAAAAGAATAAAGGCTCAATCTCTTTGGTCGCAAGGGCTGCGGCAGGTTTAGCGGCTGCCGTAACCATTGCCCATGCTGTCCGGCCTGTTGAAACCATTGTTATGCCTTCTCCGGTTGAAGCGCATTTTTCCCCTTTGGAAAACACTCCGCAAATAACTCACGGAATTATTAAAAGCGATGGTGCTATTGTGGAAGTTTTAAGTCCTACAGGCTACGGCAAGTTTTTGGTTAAGACAGAAGACGGCGAGTTTGAAATGTTTATAGAAGATTTGGATATAGAGGGGGATTTATTCTGGGAGAAGGAGCTTTCACGCGAGTGGTTGGGATTTGAAGCCTCAAATGCAAAACAAATTGATAAAATGATTCAACTGGGAGCAGGGACTGTAAAAATATCAGCAGAAGGCGCCGATGCGGTTGAAGCTATAAATAAGGCAAAAGAGAAAGATTTACATGTTATTTTAGTATTGGATCCGGGAGTACCGCTTTCAGGAGGGGAAATTAAAAATAGAGTGGATAGAATGCTTAAAATGGTTAACGGATACAATAAAGTTTCATTTGTTCTGGGAGAAAACATGGATCTGCAGCCGGGATGGAAAGGTGATTTGCGAAGATTTGCTGTTTTTGCAATTGGAGCGGCAAGTTCCATCAAAAATCAAAGGCCGGATGCTCAAATAATAATTGGACCGGTCAGCAAAGCAGAGTCAGTTAAAAAGCTAATTGCCGCGATAAGAAATTATACAACCTCTTCCCGGTTTACTTACGCTATTGAGGCAGAAAACCTTGAAGATCTTGAAGAGAAAATCTCCGCAGTTACCGTAGAATTTGGTACTCTAAATCCAAATTTTGTAGTATCGGGATTAAGATATGGGGTTGCAGAAAAAGACGGGATGCAAGTTTCAGAAAGATACAGAGGGTTAAAGATTAGAGAGATGGTAGAGATTGCCAGAAAAAAAGGGGCAGCAGGAGTAACAATTGCTCAAGACACAGTTACGCCCGACGGCAAATGGGCAAGATGGGTCTGGCAGCTGATTGATTATATTTGGTCAACTTGACTTATTTTTTAGTTGATTTGCGGGGGGATCTGGAAGTATATAAAAGCACGGCTATTGTTATAACCATTAAATAAAAAGCAATGGATGCTAAATCTAGAGCCTTGAACCAATTATCTACAGTCATCTTTTCTTTCTAAGTAAATATAGCGATATGTACAAACTGATAATTATGTTAGCAAAGTAAGAAAGAAAGGTCAATACTGCGATTTCAGATTTCAGCGCAGGAGAGATGAAAGTTGCGCCAAACCAAGCCACAGCAATATTATTAAAAAAACCTGACAGAGATTTCTTTTGATCCAGATTAAGCTGAACAATCATTTAAACAGCTCCCGGGCAAATTCCAGATATTCCGGATGGTCTGCTTTGGCCATAAAGTACCACCATTCCACTCCCCACAAATAAACTTCCTCAAAGCCTGTCTGGCGGGCAAATTCGATATTTTTTGCCAATTGTTCAGGAGAAAATTTTTTAATCTGTTCATCAAGGGGAGTTTGGGTCAGAGGCTGTTTGCTCCACGGTTCAGCCTGCAGCTCTACTATAATGGTTTTTTTGTTAACCAGGTTAGATTTTAGCCGGTAAAACCAGGGCGGAAAAGGATAGGTAAAAGCGCCAAAAATCGGGGTTTCCACATTGCGATATAAAGTTATGCCCAAAATATCCGACAGCCTGGCCGGGGTTACCCACGGCCGCAGTTCACCGGAATCGGTGATAATAACGGGCTTTTTAGTGAGGTTTTTGACAAATGCCACCTCTTTTTTTAAGAATTCCCGATCCGGCGGGGGGCACAGGCCATAGGGCAGAAGCGGTTCATTTTCCAGCTGCCCGGCGGGGGGCACAGGCCATAGGGCAGAAGCGGTTCATTTTCCAGCTGCCAGGCAAAAACAGCAGGATTGTTTTCATAATGCTCGATTACTTTTTCCAACATAATTAATTGTCTGTCTCTGCTAAACCATTCAGGTGCTCTACATTCCGGCCAGCGGGGGAGTTTATAGCCAATGGCCAAAAGTACCCTGGATTGATTTTTGCTAGCCTCACTAACATACCAGTCCAGCTCGTCAAAGTTAAACTGATCCTGCTCGGGTTCTATTTCATTCCAGTAAGCAGATAAACGAACACTTTTTGTACTCAATTCTTGTAAAATAGATTGAGATAAACGAACACTTTTTGTACTCAATTCTTGTAAAATAGATTGATAAGTAGCTCTTGCATCAAGACCTAATTCTTGGGCATAGCGGGGAGAAAAAGATACCCCTAAACTGACTTTTTTTTCCAAAACTGCTCCGCTGCTTACGCTTAACAAATAAACGCCAAAGCTCAAAATCGCTACACCCGCAATCTTTTGCAAGACGACCTTTTTGGATAAATTTTCATCTAAAAGCCGGGGATGATTTTTGCCTAAAACTAAAGCTACCCATAAAATCACCAGGTACTGCACCCCAAATAAGGAATTAACCAGGGCCGGAGAGGCCAAGGCAGTGGCAGCGGCCAGCAAAAATCCCTGGGCTGCTCCCATGCTTTGGCCTGCCAGCAACAGCAAAGAGGTATGTTTTTTGATCCTGGAGGCAAAAATTTGCTTGCCAAACCCCGGCCAGAATAAGAAAGTTAATGCTGCTCCCGCCCCAAACAAACGGGTTAAAACCAGGCCGGTCACAAAATTGCTTTGCAAAAAAACCTCTTTTAAAAAAACATATGACAGGGCAAACAAAAACCCGGCTAAAGCCATGATTAAAAATTGGCGGAAGGTGTCGATTTTAGAAAACCAGACATTAAAAGTTAACACCCCGGCCCCCAAAATTAAAACCAGCATGGCTATAAACTGACTTGGAGAAATAAGCTGATTAAAAAATAAAGTGCCCAGAATAAGGGCAAACAAAGGATTTAAAGCTCCTACCAGCGGCCCGGCTACTGACGCCTGCCCCATTTTTAAGCTTTGGAAAAAGGTTAACAGAGCCAGAGTGCCGGCTACTCCGGAAAAAAGGGCCGCCGGTAAAACAGCAAATTGCCACTGGAAGCCAAAAGGTAAAAGTAAAAGGGTAAAAAGCCCCAGCAGGCTGATGTAAAAAGTGTAAATGGCCGGTTTGGGCAGGCTGGTATTTAAAAGGATTTTGTCAATCACCACGGCCCCGCCATTTAAGGCATAGGCCAAAATAGCTATAGGCAGGAAACTCATAAATTTATTGTACTATAAACTTCCGCGGACTTAAAAGTCCGCGGTTTTCTTAAAAAGTTTACAAGAAACTGCAGAAAACCCGACCTTGCTGCTCCACCGGGCTTTCCGCGGAAGACTGTAATCACTTTAGCATTCAACCCCGCCATAAAATGGCAGGGTTTTCTGCTAGTGATTATAAACTTCTGCGGAGTAAAGAAATAGAAAGAAAAGCGGCAACTGCGCTTAAGATTATAGCAATTACAGCAAGTGGATTGATCTCCATTTATCATTTTCTCCTTAGAAAGAGAAAGTATATCACAAATAAAATTATACTGCTTACTATCGCCGCAAAATAGAAAGTATTTTCTACGCTCCACTCGATCATAATTTAGTCCTTCCCGCCAGAGATAATGATATAAACAGAAAAGAAACCGTCATCAAAAAAGCTGTGCCAACTAAAATTACTGTATTGATAAAACTTTATTGAATTGATTTTAATTTGGGCATCTACAAACTATATTAAATTTTCTAAGTCTTAATGTCAATTAGATATGTCAGTTATTCCTCGATTTTCTCCTTCAGCACATCCTCAACTCTGATTCCGTGGCCCAGCAGTTTTAAAAGATCATGGGGGATGGCGTTTCGTTTGATGATCTCGCTGTAAACCCGGGCCGAATTGCGGGGGGTTCTTTTTTGAGTTTCATAATCCACCTCCACCAGGCCAAAGCGCGGTTCAAAGCCCAAATGCCATTCAAAATTATCAATTAAAGACCAATAAAAAAAGCCCCGCACATTAACCCCCGATCTGATAGCTCTTGAAACCTCTTGCAAATACATCAGCAAAAATCTGTTCCTGCGGTCATCATTGGTGGAGGCAATGCCGCATTCGGTGATATAAATAGGGATGTCATCGGATAAATCAGTCAGCGCATCAAAGATTCCCTCCGGATAAACTTCCCAGCCCAGGTCGGAAATGTCATGAGTTTGCATCAATCTGCTATCGGGCAGGGGGGTAACCCCCTTGTGTTTGAAGCGGACATGAAAATAATAATTGATCCCCAGAAAATCATGGGTGCCTCTGGTCAAAAAGTAAAACAGGTGATTGATAAAAAAATCATTCAAAGAAACGGCCAGTTGCTCTATAAATGAGTGTTTATGAAAGGATTCAAACGACATGATGTTGTTGGCCATGCCCACCGGTTTTCCGGCAGGGTATGTCTGGTGCAACAGCCGGTAAGCTTTTTTATGGGCGGAAGCCAGATTTAAAAAAGTTTTAATTTGGCTCCATAAGCTTTTTTTGGCATGGGGCCAGACCCGCTCGATATAGGTTTCATAAATATAAACCCCGGGTTCATTAATAGTCACCCACAAATCAACATAATCTCCAATATAGGGAATAATTTTTTTTAAGTATCTTTCAAAATAAAATACGGTTTTGCCGTTTTCCCAGCCTCCTTTGTCTGCTACCCACATGGGCAGGGTAAAATGCCACAGGGTCAGCATGACTGTCATATTAAGTTTCTTAAGATACTTAAGTAACTTAACATAATGGTCAATTTCCGACTGATCAAACTCTCCCTCTTGAGGCTCAATCCGCGACCATTCAATAGATAATCTATGAGCATTGTGGCCTAATTTTTTAGCCAGTTCAAAATCCTCTTTGTATCTGTGGTACTGGTCGCAGGCTAATCCGGCCAAATCCCCCCAGTCAGAGTGGATATTACCCCCTTCCACCTGATAAGCGGAGGTGGCCGATCCCCACAAAAAGCCATCAGGGAACTTTAGCGGTCCATGATCATGTTTGCCTTTTAAACTTTGAGGCATATCATATTTTATGATATCATGATCTTATGGCCGAAGTAACTGCCGAAGTTGCCCAAACTGTTCAACCTTCTGTTAATGGAGCGACTACCTTGCCGCCAACTCCTGAAAAACAGCCGGCCGTCAGCCAGCCTCCCACCGAAAAAATGGAGCATTTTCGGACCGAAGAAAGGGCCGTGCAACTTAATCTAAAAGGAGGGGAGCAGGGGTTTTCTCTGGCCTTTATGATTGATCCCAATGATTTGGCGCGCGAGCGGATCATCAATCTGCCTGATTCCCGCCGCGACAAAAATAATTTGACTGATCAGCAGTGGCAGCGGGTGGTTATTTTGCAGCAGGAAAACAAGGGTCAGGGTGAGCATTTGGAATTCCAGATTGGTCAGCAGAAATTTAGTGTGGCCAAAGCGGATTTGGCCGGAGATTCGGCCAAGGTCTGGTTAACTGTCACTACCGGTTTTGAGGTACTGGATTTTGACCCGGGGACCAATGCGGTGACTGTTCGCCGGATCAAACGTAACGCTCCGATTGTGCCTTTACCCAAACCGGCTTCTGAATCAATGCCGCCGTCGTCCCAACCATCACCGAGGTTGGAGAGAAAGCCGGGAGCACCCGACTGGAAACGTAAAATCATTGATATTGTTCCTCCCATTGCTATTCCATTTTCGCCAGCCCCCATATTAGAAAATCCTGCAGTTCCACCTCCTATCATTGAAGAGCAGCCAACAGGGTTGCCTTCCGAACAGGCTCTGACCGAAGAAGGCTTCTTAAAGCCCAAACCGGTCATGACAGAAGCTAAAATTCCTCCTGAAATACGAGAATTTCCCGCTCTGGATGAATCGCTGCTGTGCCCGGCTGTTTCAGAATGGACCATC
>JACPEZ010000044.1 GCA_016183225.1 Candidatus Daviesbacteria bacterium | reverse complement strand
TTGGCCGAGCGCCGGATCTACCCGGCCATTGACATTGAAGGTTCGGGCACCAGACAGGAACAGCTGCTGTTCCCGGAGGATTATTATAAAATGATGATTATCATGCGCAGGATGATTGGTATTTTGGGCGAGAATGAAAGAACGGAGATTTTCCTGGAAAGACTTGCCAAAACTGCCTCCAATGAAGAATTTCTTAAGACTCTGAAAGACATAAAATAATTTTTAATTTTTAATTCTTAATTTTTAATCAAATTCTAATTTTCTAATTATTAAAATATTAAAACATTTAAAATTCAATAAAAATTTTAAATTTTAAATTAAAAATTTACTTTGATCGTTCTCCCGACTTGTGCCATTTCCAGTAAAGTACCCTTTTTATTTTAAATTAAAAATTTACTTTGATCGTTCTCCCGACTTGTGCCATTTCCAGTAAAGTACCCTTTTTAGGTACAGATTTTTAGGATTTGGGACACTAAATAGCAAAGGATTGTCATTGCGAGGAAGGAGCGAAGCGACTGACGTGGCAATCTTCCAGTATAATGATTTAATGGCTTCCAGGTATTATTTTATCTACATTTTAAGTAATTTCAGAAGAACAACTCTATATACAGGGGTAACAGGTAATTTAGTAAGAAGAATATTCGAGCATAAAAATAATTTAGCTGATGGTTTTACCAAAAGATATTCCCTCCATGATCTTTTGTATTTTGAAGTATTTGAAGATCCAACCTCTGCAATACAAAGAGAAAAACAAATTAAGGGCTGGTCAAGAAAAAAGAAAGATAAATTAATTATAGAATTTAATCCTGAGCTTAAAGATTTATATGGAAATATTGTTTAACCCTACTGCGGAAGATTCCTCGCTAATCACTCGGAATGACACTTTGCCGGACACTAATTGGCATAAGTCAGGAAATATTAAAAATTTACTTTGATCGTTCTTGACCAAATCTGTTACAATGTAACGCGTGAATTCCTTAGCAGACGACCTCAAGGCTTTAGCTCATGCCTTCATCTGGTACTCCAGGCGCAAAATTCGTTTCTTTGCCCGGGAGTTTGAAAACTTAAAAAATTTTCTGGTGGAAGTTTTAATGAAAAAAAGAGGGGAACACCAGAAAAGGTTTTGGCACGGGGCCATGATCGGTCTGTTGGTGGCAGGCATTTTAACTTCCGGAGTTTTGGGAGGACGAAGCCTGATTTCTTCTACCTACCCGGGTATGGGAGGCACTGATCCGCGGTTTTCCGATTCGTTTGAACCTTTTCCCAACGGGGTTTTGTGGGACCCTTTATCCGGCTCCGCCGGAGATACCAAAACCTTTATTTCTCAAAAACCCAGATCCGAGACTGTTGAATACAAGATAGAAAGCGGAGATACTTTATCTTCAATTGCCAAAAAATTCGACATTTCCACAGATACTATCAGATGGGCCAATGATTTAACAGGGGACAGCATTAAACCGGGACAAACTTTAAAAATTCTGCCGGTTTCCGGGGTAGCACATACTGTTAAAAGCGGGGATACTCTGGAGTCTGTGGCCAAAAAATATTCTGCCAATGCTCAAGCTATTGTTGATTTTCCTTTCAACGGCGTGCCTGATGATTTTAGTTTGAAAGCGGGGCAGGTGCTGGTTATTCCGGATGGCTCGCCGCCGGAGGTGAAAGCTCCAAAGGCCCGGCCGCAACCCCAGTATCTGGCGCAGGGTCCGGGGTCGCCTGCCTTCTCCGCCCCGTACGGCGCTCAATTTATCTGGCCGGCCGGGGGGCAACTGACTCAATACTTTGCCTGGTATCATCCCGGCATTGATATTGCCAATCGTTCTGCCCCGGGCATTGCCGCATCCGACGGCGGCATGATATCAGTGGCCGGGTGGCCGGATGGTCAGGGGTATGGCAACAGGGTAGCGATAGATCACGGCAACGGCTACACCAGTTTATACGCCCATTTATCCAATATTTATGTTTCAGCAGGTCAAACAGTATCAAGAGGTCAGTTAATAGGTCAAATGGGATCAACAGGCCGGTCCACCGGCACCCATCTCCATCTGGAAATACATTATAAGGGAGTCCCGCTTAATCCATTGAGTATTTTGAAATAGTGGACCGTGGGAGAATCGAACTCCCGTCTCCGCTGTGCG
>JACPEZ010000041.1 GCA_016183225.1 Candidatus Daviesbacteria bacterium | reverse complement strand
GGAAAAAGAGATCAAATCAAGTCAAACCAAGTCAGACTTGGAAACTAAACAGGATCCGGGTAAAGCTCTTTTTAACTTCGGGCTGTTTGCCGATTCCCATAGCGATAATGAGTTATTAAAAAAAGCCCTGCAGCAGATGGGGGAGGTTAGTTTTATCATTGGCCTGGGCGACTATACGGATGTAGGCACCCTGGAAGAGTTGCAAAATGCCAAAAAGATTTTGGATGAAAGTAAAGTCAGATATTTTGTTATTCCCGGAGATCATGATTTGTGGGATGCCCGGGATAAACAAAAAGAGCCTACTTCAAACTTTTCCCGGGTATTTGGATCTCCCTGGCAAAGTTTTGAGTTTGAGGGAGTAGTTTTTTTGCTTTTGGATAATAGCGATAATTACAAAGGTTTTGGGGATATCCAAATTCAAAGGTTGCAAGAAGAGCTGGAAAGATTCAAAAAATCAAATAATGTGCGGTTTATTTTAGCCTTTGTTCATGAACCTCTGTATCATCCCTCATCAGATCATATCATGGGCAGGGTAGAACCCGGCTTAAAAGATCAGGCCAAAAAGGTGGCCAAAATGTTAAAAGAGGGAGGGGTAAAGAAAGTTTTTGCCGGAGATATTCATTATTTCAGTAAGTATTCGGAACCGGAAACCGGCTTGTCCATGGTGACTATTGGAGCTGTTACCACGCAGCGCAATTCCCAAAGCCCCAGATTTGCCCGGGTAACAGTGTTCGAGTCCGGGGAAACTGCAGTTGAAGATATGGAAGTAAAGTGAGATAATGCTTCGATATGGTTCAACACACTTTAATACTAATCAAGCCTGATGCCATGCAGAGAGGCTTGACTAATGAAATCATCCGTAGATACAAAAAAGCCGGTTTGAAAGTGGTCAAAAAAAGAAAGATGCCGGCCCCCTTAAGCATTATAGAAAAACATTACCCCATGGATCCGGAATATCTTAAATCTATCGGAGAAAAAACCATTGCCGCCGGACAAAAGGTCAAATCTGCCGAAGATCAGGGCAGAAAAGTGGTGACCTGGCTTCGTAAATTCATTACCTCGGGTCCGATTGTGGCTATGGTTTTGGAAGGAGAAAATGCTGTCTCTCTGGCCCGGAAAGTGACAGGTTTTACAGATCCGGCCACTGCCGAAAAGGGAACTATCAGAGGAGATCTGGGAACTGATAATATCCTTGATGCCAATCGTGAAGGCCGGCCGGTCTATAATCTAATCCATGCATCAGGCAGTGTGCCAGAGGCCAAAAAAGAAATTGAGCTGTGGTTTGAGAAATGAGTCGGGGACGGGAGAATTGAACTCCCTGCCTCTCGAACCCCTTATTTAGTAACGGTTTGAAAAAGCTGTTTTAGTTTATTCTTTGGGAAGAGATCTTTTGAATATATTTCAATAAGATTTATTTTGGATTCTTTGCAAATAAGTTTTTTCTTTTTGATTTCTTCATCGTATCTTTTAGAATCGTTAGCCAATCCAAAATATTCTACAAAAATATTCGCAGAAAAAGCCCAATCCGCCACAAATTTTCCTTTAGGATAGGGAAATTCTTTTTGATGGCCTATTTTATTTTGATTAAACCAATTATCAATTAATAGTTCTGAGATTGAGTTACAAAAATGACCATCTGCTGCGATGCACTTGCGACGACTGTACATTCTTTGATTAAGGGAGCGATGGGGAATTAATCCAGCTTCTATCAAAGCATTATTCCATGATTTAAACCATCTTTCGCAGCTACTGCTGAATTTGCATTCTCTTTTAGTTGGTGATCTTCCCAATTTTTGGGCTAGAATATTTAATTTACTGATTAATTGTTCCCTACTAAGAGTATGTGCCAGCCCCCAGCATTTAGGTGAGCAATATTTATAATTTGCAGTAAGCTTTTTACCACAGTATTGACAATAGCGATATTTCCTATGCTTTAATCCATTTTCAGGACCGATTATTATCATTGCGCATTTTCTTGAACAAAAATTTCGGAATGATTTATCGCTCGGAGTTCTTCTAAAAGCATTATGACAATTAGGATTTTCACAGATTAATTTTACTTGTTTATTCTTAACAGAAGAAAAACACAGAGGAGAGCAATAAAAATTATGGCCTAATTTTTTATTTTCATTGATATAACGATTATCCTTTAAGAATTTCTTTTTGCAAACAGAACAGACGACGAATCTAAAAGGCATATAATCAGTAAATACGAAATTAACCCAAATGTCAAGTCGGGGTGACTGGGATCGAACCAGCGAAAACCTCTCGGTCCCGAACCGAGCGCTCTACCACTGAGCTACACCCCGTCTTCATCCACCTATGGCGGACTTCGTCGGGCAAAACCCGCAACTTAAGAAATTATACCCTATTTAATGATAAAATAAAGACATCTGGCCCTGTAGCTCAGTAGATAGAGCAGCTTCGTCCTAAGAAGTTGGTCGGGGGTGCAATTCCCTCCAGGGCCGCCACGTACAGAATCAAAGATTCTTACGTGGCTGGAGCGTTGAAATCTAAAAGATTTCTTACGCTCCGCAGTATTATGTCTAATCGTTTTAAACTGGTTTTGTTGATCCGTTTTTTAGGACATCTGATTTTTTTTGCCGGCCTGATCGGTTTTATTTTCATGTTTGGACCCTTACTTTCGGCCGAAACCAAATATCAAATTGATAAAGTTAAAGGGGTTAAAAGAACCGTGCCGGATACTGTGATTACATCTCAGTCAAACACTGCCAAAAGCGAAGAAGCTAATTTTGAGAGTTTATCTGTTTCTTCCGAAACCTCGATTATTCCCGTTTCTACCGAGTATGGCATTGTGATTGAAAAAATCAATGCCAATGCTAAAATTGTGGCGGGGGTCAACCCCGCTATAGAAAAAGAATATGTGAAAGCTCTCTCTCAAGGTGTGGCCGAAGCTTTGGGTTCAACTCCTCCCGGTCAGCCCGGCAACCTGTATCTTTTTTCTCATTCTACAGATGCGCCCTGGAATATAGTCCGTTTTAATGCTGTTTTTTATCTGCTGCGAGAACTCGAAGCAGGAGATAGAGTGATAGTTTTTTATCAAAACAAACGGTTTGATTATGTTGTTTTTGACAAAAGAGTGGTGGAGCCAAATGACGTTTCATATCTGACCAACCGCTACGACAACCCGGTTATAACTTTGCAAACCTGCGATCCCCCGGGCACTCTGCTTAAGAGACTCATAGTCAGGGCTAAACTGGTTTCAGGTTAAGAAATGTAGTAAAATACGGAAAATGAGTAAACGATTTATCATTACTGTTGTAACTTTGCTGGTGATTGTGATGGCGGCAGGGGTGGCTATTTTTTTGGCCAAAGGCTATACATTTTCTCCCGCTGAAAAAAGAATTGTAGGCACAGGCATTATTACTGTTTCATCCCAGCCCGACTCGGCTTCGGTTTACATTGACGGGCACTTAACGACCGCTACCAATGCGACAATTTCTTCTCTTTCTCCCAAACAATACTCGGTCAGAATCATCAAGGAAGGATTTATTCCCTGGGAAAAACAAATTACTGTTAAGGAAGGTTTAGTGACAGAAGTTAAAGTGACTCTTTTCCCGGCCATCCCGACTATTTACCCTTTAACATTCACCGGCGTTTTGAATCCGGTTTTAAGCCCTGATGGGGATAAGCTTGCCTACCTTGTGCCGTCAGGTAAAAAAGCCGGAGTTTGGGTGTGGACCATGGCCAAAAATCAGCCGATTGCTTTTACCCGCTCCAGTGAACCTCATCAGATTGCCACCAATGCGGTGACGGATTTTTCCAAGGCCGCCTTGCGATGGTCTGCCGATTCAAAACAGGTGCTGGCCACTGTTTCTAACAATAATTATCTGCTGGAATTTGACAGATTAAACAGCGAACCGAGGGATATAACGCCTGTTTTAGCAGCTACTATAAAATCCTGGGAAGAGGATCAAAAGAGTAAAAATGCATCAGCTACTGCCGGTATAATTGACCCCGGCCTGCGACAGGTTGCCTCTTCCTCTGCCATTGTCCGCTGGTCCCCGGATGAAACCAAGATGATGGTCAGAAAAAACCCCGTTTCCGAAAAGGAATCGTCAAACGGCAGCCTGTTGGCGGATTTTAAGGTTTATGATCTGGAAGATAAAAAAGAATATTCTCTGCCGGCGGCCCGCTCGCACGCGTGGCTGCCCGATTCCAGACACATTATTTTGGTGGAAGAAAGCGCTATCTCCGTTGTTGATTTTGACGGCACCAACAAGGCAGTGATTTTCGCCGGCAGTTTCCTGGATAATTTTGTTTTTCCCTGGCCGGATAGTTCGAGGTTAGTTATTATTAGCTCTTTCCCGACTCCAACAGCCTCGGAACCTAATTTGTATGGCATAAACCTTAAATAGTTTGATCCATTTAATATATCTTGTGACTTAGTTTTTAGGTTGTTAAAATGTCCCCGTCATGTTTAATTTTTCCAAGCGCGTTGGCATTGATCTGGGCACGGCTAATTCCCTGGTTTATCTGGCCGGTGAGGGTATTGTTTTAAACGAACCAACCGTGGTGGC
>JACPEZ010000035.1 GCA_016183225.1 Candidatus Daviesbacteria bacterium | reverse complement strand
GAATCTGGTCAGTTCCTCGTATTTTTTTCTAATTTCCGGATCCTGTATTTCATTACTGTTATTGTTATCATTTGGCCGAATGTTAATCAGAGAATTGAAATCAATTGTTTTAGTTGCCACATCAATTCCACCTCCCCAGATCTCTGACTGTTTTGATCCTTGATTTAGCAGTATTTTCTCCCCCTCAAAATGTCTATCCATGCCCCCGGAGCAAATTTTTCTGCCGACATCAATAACTGTTTTGATATACGTATCAAAAAATTCTTTTAAATTTTCTATTTCCCTTTTGGTAAAAGGTTTTAATTTGGTAATAACCATGCTGTAATTTTAGCACATTAAATGGTAAAATATGCTTACGGTGGCTGTAGCTCAGCGGTAGAGCGTCTGTTTGTGGAACAGAAAGTGGGGGGTTCAACTCCCCTCAGCCACCCTCAAGCTCTTGACTAATTTGAATTTGGGTGCTAAGTTTGATATAATACCTAAATAAGTAATTTATATGGAATACCTGTCACTTGTGCCTGCTACTGCTTTGGGTTATTTAACATTCAGAGCTACTACGCACCCCAACTCTAAAATCAGGAGGAAAATGCCCAATATCAAAGTTAAAAGGCTGCAGGTTTTTCCTGTCATCAGAGTGAATATGTTTGGCAGGTGGGTTCATTTTCACCACTGGATGAATTTTTCCCTGCTTTTGGCTTTATCCGGGGTTATGTCGATCGGCATTCTGGATCATGTTTTTTTAAGAGGCATGCTCCTGGGAGGAATTATTCAGGGTTTAACCCTTCCCGGCGATCATCGCAAGATCATCTATAAATGCTAATCGTTCTCACAGGTAAAACAGCTTCAGGCAAAGATACTATCATGTCAAAACTTTTGGCAAAGTATCCTCAAATGAAAAGAGTCGTTACTACTACTTCCAGATCCCCCCGGGAAAACGAACAGAATGGGGTTGATTACCATTTTATTTCGGAGGAGGATTTCAGGAAGAAAATAGATAATGGAGATTTTTTGGAATATGTGGAGTACGGAGGAAATTTATACGGAACAGAGAAAAAAGGGCTGGAAAATACCGGTGACCTGATTTGGAGAATAGATCCGTCAAGAGCAGGCAAAATAAAAGATACACTGCCTGCAGTGGTGATTTATGTGACTACAAGTGATGATGTAGTTTTGCAAAGACTAAAAGACAGGAACTTAACTGATGAAGAAATTCAAAAAAGAATGGACGAGGATCAAAAATTCTGGGAACAATACAAGAACAGTTACGACTTCGTGGTGGAAAATGTGCCGGGAAAACTCGATGAAACTTTGGAGAAAATTTATAGCATCATTGACTCTGCAACAAAAGTATGATACTATAGGGTTCTATGTCATTCGAAGCATCTGCCACTCACGAAGAAGTGTCTGGTAAATCTCCCAGACCCGAAATAATAAACAGCCCAGCTTTACCTACGCTTCGCCTTATCTACTCAATTCCTGTGGCTGATGAATGGTCAAACGGTTTTCTTTTAAGAAATCTTATGGCCATGCTAAGCCAGCGGCTTGATCATGGAACCTCAATTGAAATCAATTATCTTATCAATCAAAAAGGAAGTGTGACTTCACCAGAAAACGAAGAATCTCAAGCGTCATTAGCTCTTCTTAGAAAAATTGTCGATATTCAAGGTTTGGTTCGGAATCAGGATCAGACAGACGGATTAACAGAGATTTCCAATCCTCTAATCAGAGACGTTTTAAGACTGGCCGTCAGAAAAGCCGATTCAATAGCAATCAGCGCAATTGATGTGACAAGGGTAGAGTTAGTTCCTTTTGGCTATCCGGGATCGCGGATTGATCAGATAAGAACGCTGGGGATGGATTATGCCCGTGCAAGACTTAACGATAAGCCAGATGCCGTAATTTCTCTTTTTGATGTTGATACCGTTCCTGACACCAATTCCTATAGCCAAAAAGTCCTGAAAATCTTTGACATTGATTCTTCAACAGATTATTTATTTGCAAATTTGGCTTACCTTCCTCCAGGTAATTCCCGGGATTTAATTGCCACATCTTTTTTCTTTACCAGATCAAAACTCCGAAATTATAATCTCCGATTGGTAGAGCAAGGGTCTCCTCAAATACTCTTCAGATCCCGAGCATGTGATGATTTAAAAGAAGTTGCTGGTTACAGACAGGAAGGTTATTCAGGTTTTTCGGACTGGGACTTGGCCAGACGTCTTGCGAGAAGTCTTAGATCCCTTCCCCAATTTTTACTCTTTGACCGTAATTTATACATCCCTGCGGTTCTGACGAGCGATAGAGAAGGAACAGTTGATGGGCAATACCGACAGATTTCTGTGAAAATCGCCGATCTAAATCGCCCTTTAAATAACATCCACTTCCCCAGAGATTTGGATATGGATACTTATTATCTGGAAATACGCAGAATGTTCTCTTTTGCCAATGGCAGCTACAGTCAGGATAAGGACACTTTTGAGAGGTATTGTGACCAAGTTTATGAACATTACCGAAAGAATCAGCGTCTTCAATTAAGATTTAATCGTTTTGTAGCCAGATCGTTGATAGATGCTTTATCCAAAGGCGAAATCAGAAGAGGAAGAAACAGTTTAACCTTTAATTCTGAAGCGCTGCTTAAAAAACCAGCCGGCCGGGCACTGCTTCATTTCATTGCCTTCAATCAGAACTTGATTGGTGCTCTGACCGATTCGGACATTGCCGTTATGAAATATTACTTGGGATTGAATGATTTTCCGCACCAACGTTTTTCTCGCCGAGCCTTGGAGCTTTCACCGTTTCAGAGAGCGATGAGAGAATATTTGGGAGAATTTGAAAACTTGGACTCATTTAGAAGGCAAGAGAACGAATATCATGTGCTAACTCGAGACGACTGGGACAGAAGAGCCTTGCTACCGGGATTGGTAGCAGATATTTTGGCCACAGCTCATATTCAGAAAACAGTAAATTATTCATTTGACCGTGATGAAAGAAGAGAAAAACTTCCTGATCCGCCAGCTATGTTATCAGGAAACAGGAAAGTTCTTTTCTAGCTTTAATTTTTTATACGCATATGTACACCCTTAGGGGGTGTTAGGTAGACACCTTTTGGATTTTCTACCCATCCGCGCCTCCCGCCTCGACCCCATTGAAGCCCTGCGTCATGAATAGCGTGAAGATCTTGATTTTTTTGATTTTGAACTCGTAATACTATAAAATCTCATTTATGCCTAAGTCAAGAGAATTAGCCGAAGAAGTATTTCAGCCCGGAAATTTAGTTTATGGCGGGTACCTAGATCATTTTAGATCATATTTAGAAACCGGTATTAGGCCGCCAGTGGCGACCGGGAAAGAATCATTTTGCACTCCAAGTAATATTTGTTTAGCGATTATGTCAAAGCGGCCTTTACTTGAACGTTACAACTCTGCATATCATTATGCCCCGGGAGGATGGATGAACTCCCGAGACGTCGGGGTTATTATTTCAAGAAAAGACTTAATGGATGTTCTTCCAGGACAAGCATTAGCAGTTGGACCATTCTTTTTGAATAGAGAACACGCTGAAGAAAGAAGAAAATATGACTATAATAAACAAAAAGGAACAGTATTTGGTTTTTCAGCTGTACGACATCTACCCAATGAATTTCCCTTCAATGATCCCTTCAACGATGAAGTTAGGATATACCCGGTTGATCCAATGACTGCTGCGATTACTCCGGATAGATGTAGTTTACTTACTCACCTGGGGGGTGGATTAGGTTGACACATAGGGAGTTCAAACAGAGGGATTTTTGAGTTTTTGGGCATATTCAGACGGAGTTAACCACTGGGGTTCGGGGATCACTTTATAATTGGGATTTTTAACTAGAGTTGGCTTGCCGTCTTCTTCAATACAATAATAGGCAAAACCGTGCATTCGTTTAACAGGTTCATAGTCGGCATGACCGGGCAAAGAGACCGGATCTGCCTCTTCAAAATTAACAGGAGAATCATCAGAAGTTACCAGCCACTGTTTTCCCGTATTTACCACCAGATGCCCCATGCCCGAGGGAATAAACACACTGTCACCGGCTTTAACAGGAATAGCATAAAAGGTCTCTATTTCATCGTCTTTCTCGTCTTTTCTTTTCTGCAGCAACACTATTCCCTCTCCTTCCAGTATCCAGTAAGTTTCATCAAGTTTACCCACATGATAATGCCCATAAGTTTTAATATATTCTCCTCCAACTGTGCCGGTTTCCCATACAGTAATATTTTTCTTATCTTTACCTCCCCGGATCATATAATAGTGAATTTCCGGTCCCGACGTAACGTCGGGATGCATCAGCACCTCTTTCATTTTCTCGTGCGTTCTTTCGGCAAATGGTTTAAGCATATTTATTTAATCAGATTATTCCAGTCTGCGCTAAATCTTTCAATACCGATATCAGTCAGTTCATGTTTAATATCATAGTCTTGATCGGCCCATTGCTTCAAGACTCTCAAAGGAGCGGTGATAATATCGCAATCCAAACTCCTGGCCTGAAGAAAATGACCAAGATTTCTGACACTGGCAGTTAAAACCTCAACATGCCCGTCTCCCTGTCTATACATTTCCATGATATTTCTGACCAAATCCATGCCGTTTTCTCCCTGGTCATCCAATCTGCCCACAAAAGGGGAGATAAAAACCTGACCCTTTTTAGCGCCTAAAGTGGCAGCATAAACCGCGGCCGCCTGCTGCATAGTAAAACACAAAGTCATATTCACCCGCATGCCCTCTCTAACTGACTTTTGGGCCGCTTCCAAGCCTGCCTTGGTAATCGGGTATTTGATATGGGCATTGGGGATCCAGGAAAACATTTCTTTACCCTGCTTAAACATTTCTTCAGCAGTCGTAGATTTATCAGCATAAACTTCAACTGAAACTGAACCACGAGGTATCAACCTGGAAATTTGTTTAACCACTGATTTATAAAACGATAGAATCTCCTCTCTGGTAAATTTTTTCCCCGAAGCATCGGGGTTTTTGGCAATCAAACTGGGATTGGTGGTTTGGCCGTCCAGTTTACCCGGTAATTTAATGGCCTGTTTGGTTTCCTGCGGATCTCCGCTATCTAAGAATACTTTCATGTACTTTCCTCACTATAGCATCCCGGGAAATATCTTCATAGTCCAGAAGTTCTTGCGGTTTGCCGCTTGTGGGGATTTTCCTGACTGCCAAACTAGTAACAGGTACTCCTGTCAGCGCAGCTGCAACTGCTTCTCCCAACCCACCTTCCGGATGATGGTCTTCTACTGTAATTATAAATTTTGTTTCTTTCGCGGCTTTTTTCAAAGTAGCAAGGTCTAAAGGTTTAATACTGTATAAATCTATTACCCGAACAAATATGTTACTCTTTTTAAGAATTTCGTAAGCTTCCAAAGCCTCATGTAAAGTAACGCCGGCAGCTACTATGGTTACAGCATCTTTCCCGCTCTGTTTGACAATTTTACAGCCTCCAATGGGAAAATTCTCTTGCGCAGAATAGATCACCGGAGCTTCTTTTCTGGTGGTTCTTAAATAAACTAAACCATAATACTTAGCTGCTTCCTCAACCAGCTTCTCGGCGGAAACAGCATCCGAAGGATAAAGCACCACACTACCCGCCAGCGTTCTGAACATAGCAAGATCTTCCAAACCCATTTGGGACGGTCCGTCCTCGCCAATTGATACTCCGGCATGCGATCCGCAAAATTTGATGTTGGCCCGGGCATACTGGGCCATTCTGGCCTGATCAAAAGCCCTTGTAAAAAAAGCGGCAAAAGTGGAAATAAAAGGGATTTTGCCAAGAATGGACAGACCCAAGGCCGCGCCCACCATATTCTGCTCCGCAATAAACATTTCAAAATAGTTTTTAGGATAAGCTTTGGCGAAAATTTCGGAATAAGTGGAATTGGAAGTCTCTCCGTCCATTACCACCATATTGGGATGCCGGGGAAAGATCCGAACCAGAGCATTCCCATAGGCTTTGCGGGTAGCTATCATTTCTCCTTTTGCGTAGTTAGTCTGTTTTATACTTTTAACTTTATACTTTGAACTTTGAATTTTGGCAGGTAAACTGATTTTTCCGCGCAGATTTTTGTCAACCCGTCCCAGTTCAAGTAATGCTTTCTCCAGATCCTCGGGAGAGAGTGCCTTACCATGCCAACCCTCTTTATTTTCCAGAAAACTAACTCCTTTGCCCTTGACTGTTTTGGCAATAATCATGATTGGTTTACCCTTTAGCTTGGCAGCTTTTTGATATGCTCTGATAATCTCATTAAGATTATGGCCGTTTTTAACCACAATAGTTTCCCAGCCAAAAGAGGCAATCCTTTTTTGGAAAGTTACAACATCATATCCCAACATAGTTTGCCTGCTTTGTCCCAACCGGTTAACATCCAAAATCCCCACCAGATTGTCCAGTTTGTAAAAAGAAGCTATCTGTATGGCTTCCCAGACTGATCCCTCGGCCATTTCGCTGTCCCCCAGCAGCACATAAGTTTTATAATTAACTTTATCTAAATACTTGTTGTTTAAAGCCATGCCGACTCCCGCGGAAAGCCCCTGGCCAAGAGAACCTGTGGGTACCTCCGTATAGGGAAATTCCATGGAGGGATGACCTTCCAAGGGGCTCCCAAACCGGCGAAGAGTCATCAGTTCCTCTTCTGATATGAGTCCGGCCGCGGCGTAAAGGGCATAAAAAAGCGGTGAAGCATGACCTTTGGAAAAAATCAACCTGTCTTTATCAAAAAACCCTCCAAAAAGGAGGGTAACAGTCAGCTCTACTGCCGACAAAGAAGATGTAGGATGTCCTGAACCGGCTTTGGTGGTTGAGGTGAGAATATAATACCTGACCAGTTTGGCCAGCTTCTTTAAAATTTTTGTTTCCATATGTTAGAATTGGGAAATGACACAATCCAAGCCGGAAATCATACCTGCCATTTTAAGCCAAACTATTGGGCAATTTCAAGAGGATCTTCAAAAACTTATAAATTCAAAAAGATTAAGCAGCGGCTGGGTGCATGTTGATTTTATGGACAATCAGCTGGTGCCCAACCAAAGTATTTTGCCGGAGGATTTACAAAATGTGGATTTTGGTAACCTTAAAAAAGAGGCTCATTTGATGGTAAAAAATCCCCTGAATTGGGTAAAAAAATTACTCAAATTAGGTTTTGAACGGATTATTATTCATTTGGAGGCAAATCAAATAAGGATGTCTTTAAAATTGATCAGGGGAGCCGGTAAGCAGGCAGTATTGGCCATTAATCCGCAAACACCGGTGGAAAAACTTGACGAATTTGCGGCTGAAATTGATAGAATACTGGTGATGGGGGTGCATCCGGGCTTTCAAGGGCAAGTCTTTATCCCCGAAACTGTTGCCAGGATTAAAAAAATTAAATCTTTTAACTGGCCTGTTATAATAGAGGTGGACGGGGCAGTTAAAGACCGGAATGCCAATCTGCTGGTTAGGGTCGGCGCCGATACTTTAATCATCGGTTCCTTTCTCATTAACGGCAATCCGGATGAAAACCTGGAAAAACTAACACTATGAACTCTTTTAGCTTAGTCATTTTTGGCATCACCAGCAATCTTGCTCAAAAGTATATTTTGCAGGCACTTTATGACATGGAGGAAAAAGGGCTGCTTTCTGCCGGCATGAGTATAGTGGGAATTTCCCGGAGAGAAATGTCTGATAGAGATCTCCAAGATTATGTCCATCAGGTTTTGCATCTGGAAAATATTCACCACCGGCATGAAATTAAAGAAAAAGTTTTCCAGAAACTTTGCCAAAGGTTAAAATACATAAGTGGTGACGTGACTGATCAAAAACTGTATGAAAAATTAAAAGAGCAATTAAATCACAAAAACAGAATCTTTTATCTGGCCACCTATCCTGATCTATACCACTATGTTTTTGAAAATCTGCAAAGGCACAAACTGAATGTGCAAAATGGCGGCTGGGTTAAGCTGATGATTGAAAAGCCCATTGGCTTTGATCTCAAATCAGCCAGAGACTTAAATCACCTGCTGCTTAATTATTTCACAGAGGATCAAATTTACCGGCTGGACCATTATCTGGGTAAGGAAACCATCCAGAACATTTTGACATTTAGATTCGCTAACGATATTTTTGAACCTTTAATTAATAAGGATTTTATTGACCATATCCAGATTACCGCTACTGAAGATTTTGGCATCGGCAAAAGGGGGGGTTATTATGATCAGGTGGGGGCCTTAAAAGATGTAGGCCAAAATCACCAGCTGCAAATGCTGGCCTTTGCCACCATGGATGCTCCTGCAAAGTTTTCCAATGAAGCTGTTACCAAAGAGAGGATCAAAATTCTAAAAAGCCTGCTGCCACTGCCTGAAAAAATAGTTTTTGGCCAATATGAAGGCTACAGGAAAGAGGCAAATGTCTCTGCTACCTCAACCACCGATACTTTTTATGCCTTGAAAACTTTTATTAAAAATGACAGATTTCAGGGAGTGCCAATCTATATCAGAGCCGGTAAAAAATTAAAACAGACCGTTACCGAAATATCGATTGTTTTTAAAAATCCTGTCAACAGGTTATTTAGCCATGATGAACCCAATATCTTAATTTACCGGATCCAGCCCAATGAAGGAATTGTGCTGAAAATTCTGACAAAACTCCCCGGCCATGAGGCCAAACTGCAGCCGGAATATATGCAGTATTGCTACCGCATTGACCCGCACACTCACTACATCCCCGATCCTTATGAAAGACTGCTGGTTGATACTATCAGGGGAGATCAAACTTTCTTTAATGATGCGGAGGAAGTTGAGGCCCAGTGGGCATTCATAGATCCCCTCGCTAGCACTCGGGGTAAACCCCATATTTATAAACCCGGTTCATGGGGACCAAAGGCGGCAGATGAGCTCATTGAAGCGGATGGCAGAAAATGGTTAGAACCATCCATGGAGTTTTGTAAAGTATAATTGATCAATTATTAGAATGGTTGAAATATTAGATAATGGCAGATATAGATGTGAAAGACTGGGATGTGGAGCAGTATTTGAAGCAGAAAGAGAGGCAAGGTCTCATGAAGTAGACAGAATACCACATATTGTTATATGTGCAGCATCCGAGTTATTTCCTAAGCCTATTGATATCAGATATCACAGGGGATTTGTAGTTGCGATTCGTAAATTAGGTGAGATTAAACCTTTATCAAAAGGTATTTATGAAACCCCTGCCGATGCCGATGCCGAAGCCGAAAAGTCTGTTCTAATTGAATGCGCCAGGTTGGGGAATAAGATCAGATACAAAAGATAACTTTCTTTTGTAGGTAGATAGAATCTGTTTCTTCTTTATTTCTTCTGGACTCCATGAGCTCCAAAGGCATGGCGGAGAGCTGCTACCATTTTGGCAGTATATGAATCTTGAATTTTTTTATCTTGCTGTGATCTTGTTCTATAGTTTAAGGAAGCTTCAATAATTTCTACCGTAATGCCTTCTTCTTTTGCCTGTTCTACCGCCCACTCTGCTTCACCTGTCGCATCAACAACGCCCAGTACATCCTTTAGGCGTGGATCTTGCTCCAGCACTTCTACTGTTCGATCCATCATAAACCCTGAAACCAGAGAACTTTTTTGCCAAAGTTTAGCAATCTTCAAAAGATCTAATTTATATGGTGCGTGCTCTAGTACATCAAAACCCTCGCCAATAGATTGCATATAACCATATTCAATGGCATTGTGTATCATTTTGACAAAATGTCCTGCTCCTCCTTCACCAAAATAGCCATGGCTGGCTTTTGGTTTTACCAAAGTATCTAAAATAGGAATTACATGTTGATACGCGCTTTTATCTCCACCAGCCATAATTGCATAACCTTCTTTGGGTCCCAAGATCCCTCCTGCCACGCCTGTCCCTAAGAATCTTACTCCATTTCTCTTAAATTCCTCATATCTTCTTTGGCTATCTTTATATCGTGCGTTGCTTCCTTCAACAACAATATCATCTCTCTCCATATAGTTTTTTATCTCATCAAGGACTAGTTGAGTTATTTTACCTGCCAGCACCATAGTCCAAACAACTCTGGGTTTCTCTAATTTACTTACCAGCTCTTCTATGGATTCAGCGATCGCTACTTTGGGTTCTTCTTCGTTTAATTTCTCTCTCGGTTCAGGAGATCTATTCCAAGCAACAACTTCATGTCCATCGCCAATTAATTTTTTAACCAGATTACTTCCCATTCTGCCCAGTCCTATAAAGCCGATTTTCATGGTATGATTGTAGCATATGTATTTACTTTTTGACATTGGCGGCACAAATATGCGGGTGGCTGTTTCAGACGGAGCGACTATCACCCAAACCAAAATTTTTCCTACACCGGCGGATTTTGGAGCAGGTCTTGACATCTTTAAACAATTTGCAGATCAGGAAATAGAAAAAGTAGCGGGCGGTATAGCCGGGCCGCTGGATAAAAACAAAACCATGCTGATAAAAAGCCCCCACATTGGCGGCTGGGTGCAAAAACCCCTCAAACAAAAATTAACAGAGGTTTTTGATGCAAAAGTGTACTTGGAAAATGACACTGCTTTAGTAGCATTGGGTGAAGCAAATTATGGGGCGGGTGTTGGCAAAAATATTGTGGCTTATCTTGGTATCGGAACAGGAGTAGGTGGCGCAAGAATAGTTAATGGCAGAATTGATGAAAATTCTTTAGGATTTGAACCGGGACATCAAATTATAGTTCCTGACGGAAATCTCTGCCGCTGCGGCGGCAAAGGTCATCTGGAAACCTATGTGGCCGGAGCATACCATGATAGAAACCAGACAAATCGGGATGAAGTGGCAAAGTATTTGGCTATTGGCTTAAATAATACTATTGTGCACTGGTCACCGGACATTGTTATTTTAGGCGGCGGCGTCATGCAAAGCATTTCTATTGATAAAGTAAGAACCTATCTCAAAGAAACCTTAACTATTTTTCCCCATGCTCCTGCAGTAGTTCCATCCCAATTGAGAGACACTGCAGGTTTATTTGGGGCCTTGACAATCATTAAGCAAAGTGTTTAATATAAAAATATGTCCGCTTTAACAGATGACGTTAAAAATCTAATTACTTCGGCAGTATCCGGAGCGGGAGACATTTTATCAACCGCCCAAAGCGTGGCCAAGGAAAATGTGGTCAAGGCAGTACAGGGTGTGGGTACGGTGGCAACGGGAGGAATTCAGGCGATTGACGAAGTGGTGGGATCCGGCGTGGATGCCCTCATAGATGCGGGAGGTTCATTAACAGATGGAGTGTCAGGACTGGTTAGGGGAGCAGTTAACGGCGCAAAAGAAGTGGGAGTCCAAGCCACGGAAGCTGCCGGAGAAGCCGCATCTGTAGCTATCAAAGAAGGTTCACGAGTGGGAGCAGATCTCGGGGTTTTAGCAGTTTCTTCTGTTAAAGGAGCCATGGAGGCAGCTACGGATGTGGGAGAAAGCTCGGCCGAAATAGCCAAAAGCGCGGTTTTAGGTTCAATCAGGGCAGCGGATGAGATTGGTTCTGAAGCCGGCTCTCTGGTTAGAAAAGCTTTGTTAAATGCCGCAGCCCTGCCTCATGATGTGATTGATGCTCTGCTTTCCGGAAAAACAGATTAATTATTTCTCCAGTTTTTTCTGCAACTCACCCAGTAACTTTTTGGCTCCATCCTGTCCGCCCAAACCAAAAGCCACTCCTCCGGCTATGGCGATCATGGCCACAATGCCCGTAAATAGAATTCTGACTAAGTCTGCGGCCACGCCCAACTGGTTCAATACTACCAGAGCCGTAAAGAAAAACAGGGCATATCTGGCTGTGGTGGCCAACAAATTCGATGATGTGCCTCCCAAACCCTGGCTGGAATTCTTAACCACATCCGAGACTAACCTGGCTATCACTATGCCAATAAAGCCGATCACTACAGCAACAAAAACATTGGGAACATAAAATAGAAACTGATTAAGTAAATCTGTTACTCTGGTTAACCCCCAGGCTTCGGCTGCCGGAACCAGGAACAAAATCACAATGGTCCATCTGACCAGCTCTGCCAAAAGGTTCACCCAGACCTTGCCTCTGCCCACTTTTTGGCTTCTTAATTTATTAAACCAGGAGCCAACATTGCCAAACCACTCATCAATCTTTAAAAAGGCCAGAAATCTGATGACCACTTCTTTTAAGATGGCTGCCACTGCCAGACCGATTAAAAGTAAAACCAGACCGGCCACAAATTGGGGTAAGTAGTTACCTGTGCTGGTAAAGAAATTGCCCAGAATGCCGGTTACAGTAGTTCCGATTGCTTCCATTATTTTCACCCCCTCCCTTGGGCAGAACTAAATTTATCATAACCACACTACAGGGCTATCTGTCAATACCCATTTAAATCTGGTAAAATTAGAAATGTGCCCCTGTAGCTCAGCAGATAGAGCATCTCGCTTCGGACGAGGGGGTCGAGGGTGCAATTCCTTCCAGGGGCGCCACGTACAAATTTCTATCGAAATTTTACGTGGCTGGAGCGTTTAAATTCGAAGAATTTATTACGCTCCGCAGCGTACTTATTGAGACAATTTATTTATGTACTATGTCTATATCCTTAAAAGTCTCAAAGATAAAAGTCTATACATTGGTTATACCATGGATTTAAGAAAAAGATTTTCTGAGCATAATAATGGATTATCTCTCTCAACCAAATATAAGAGGCCGTATAAATTAATTTTTTATGAAGCGTTTCTAGATAGAGTTGATGCTAAACATAGGGAAACTTATTTAAAAAGTGGCTGGGGATTTAGAAGTATCAAAGGATTATTAAAAAGATCGCTTGAAAGTATATAATACAAAGGTGCAGATGGCCCCATAGCTCAACGGTAGAGCAGTGCCCTCTTAAGGCATTGGTTGCAGGTTCAAATCCTGCTGGGGTCACTAGTTAACAATTGTTAAAAATAGATGAAAGAAGTTAACAGAAACTTACTAATTTTTGACTTTTAAAGTTTATAGAACTATAATCTGATTATTATGTCTGCTGAAGCGCCCAGAAATCACAACACAGGAGAACCAATTCCTCCCCAGGGACATGAGGGTGGTTTTTCTAAATTTTTGCGAGGATTCTTTGTGGTATCTTCTGAAATACAGCCAACTCAACTACCATCAGAACTATCAGATTTTGCTGCTAAAATTAATCGAGGAGCAGAAGAAGGGCTAAATATGGCTCAACAAGCAGAGCTTAGACGAATTGAACAAGAAAGGCAATCGGTAGAAAGAAGGCTAAGAGCACAAGAAGCCAATGAACAACAGAGACGTCAATTAATAGAAAATAGACTGCAAAGACTTGAAGGAATAAAACAAATTACGGAAGACATCAGAATACGGGACAGGCTAGCATATATTAGAACTACTGTTTGGGAGGGAAAAGGACAGATACAAGATATGACTACATCTTCTGCATCTATCACAGAGTTTAACAGTCTTTTTGAAAATTGGGACCCAAGGGTTGCTTTTGCATTGATGTATACATACCCGTCTGCCGACAGAGAAGAATCCGGTCATGGTAGGCAAGGCTATTCGTATGGGTATAACTGGAGATTAGCTCCTACTACGGAAATAACGTCATTGGAAGTCTGCATTCATTCCGTTGATAATAAGAGGTATCTAGATGTGATCTCTCCCTGTTTAATACAGGAAGAAGAGAAGATTTTGATAGACCGAATTACATGGGGAAATGGAGTTTATGGTAATAATGATGACCACAGAGTAGATTGGGTGCATGGACCGTATACGTGGGAAGGGTATAAACCTTTGAATGGATCGGTTGTACCGGTTGGAGTAAAAGCTATTATTAGAATTCCTATAGATCGACTATCCAGTGAAGAAATCGAAGAAAAGCTAGATCAAATATTGATTAACGAGACTACTGCAAGAGTGAGGGGAAACACTGTCCCTTCAAAATTAATTTTGTCTGGGCAAGAAAAATTAAGACGAGCAAAGGCAAGTCCTCAGTGGATGAAATGGGAATGGGTTCTTACTGATAGTGTGACAGATTAAGATTAGTGGTAATTAACAACTGTGCATACTTATACATTTTTTAGACCAAACAGATAAGCAAATTCAGAGTTTAGACCGTCAGATAGGAATAATTTGAAAAACTCATCCAGTCTGTGGAGAGTATCGTTGGGATCACAGGATGATATAAGTTTTTTAACACAACTTTAGCCTCGAGATTTTAAGCACTACAGTCTTTTGCAGACCTATAGTTGATAAATACCCAAAATCGTTGTATAATACTTTCCAATTATGAATGAAGGTGAAGATTCCCTTATTATCCAAGAAGTATACAAAATCCTTCGGGAGAAGAAATCAGATTTAGGGCCTAGTGATTTAGAAACTCCCGATCCTGGTCGACCACTAACACCAATGGAGGTTTATGATAGTGTGGTTGAATTATTACCTCTAGCAATTCAAACAGTTCACAATCGTCCAGAATTTAAAGCTTACAGAGAGTTAGAGGAACACCGAACGGCTCAAGCTATAGAAAAAGGTGTTGATAGAGTTAGACCTATTTTTAGAATCGGAGATCAACTTTATTGCATGACAGATAAGTTAGAATACAATAGCGTTGCAATAGCTCGTTTCAATGTTAATGAAGAGGGTAAACCTACCTCTATTGCGGAAGAATTTCTAGTTTATGGTGGTGTAGAAGGATCTGAAGATCCTTTTGCCCAACAACCTCAACGTGTTTCATATATCGGGCCAAGATTATTTAGACGTAATACTCAAAACGCAAACTATCGCCATCCAGTTGATAATACTGATAGGGCTGTAGAGGAAATTAGAGGTTTTCTGGATAGACTTGCAGAAGCCTAATACTCGTTTAGTGGAGAGTATCGTTGGGCTCACAGATTCAAGGCTTGATTTAATAATGGTTCTACTTTTTTAAGATAAACCACATTGTATTTGGGAAAATAGAGAAAAGTGGCCGGGGCGTCTTCCAAAAGGGTAGCCTGAAAATCAAAATACTTTTGCTTTCTCTCTTCTCGGGTTAAAGCTTTTCTGCCTTCCTCCAGATCTTTATCCACCCGGGCCGATGAATATCTGGTTAAATTGGTTTTTTCCTGGGTAGAATGCCACAGGAAATACTGGTCAGGATCTTCCGGTATGCTTTGAGTTATCAAAAGGGCCTGAAAATTTTGGGGGATGCCTGATTCTACACGCAGCTTGGCATCAATGCCCAGCTGCTTCCAGCTATCGACAATTTCCTTCCCCATCCTTTCCAGATTACCGGTAGTCGTTAAAATGACCTCACTTTTTAACTGATCTTTTGATAAAGCTGTTCCGGCCCGCTCCAAAGCCGCTTTGGCCTCTGTGGAATTTGACAGATATTTTTTAGCCTTGGGATCAACGGCCCATGAGCTTTTAGGAAAAGGGTTATTGGCTATCTCTTCGTCTTCAGCAGCAGGAGAGGAATAGCTTAAAGCCTGACGAAGGGAGCGATTGGATAGAAGCGGGTCTTTGACAAAATACAATATGGTCACAATTTTTGTAAAATCGGTTTTTTGTTTTACAACCACCTGAGGATCAGATTGAGAAGGAGGATTGGATAATCCCAGCAAAGCCTGCACCTCCCCGATCTTAAAACCCCAACCAGCCACTTTTTCACCGGGGTAGAAGCGAATAATGATTTTAGGCAGGTCCGATTGTTTTGGTTCGAGAGTCATTTTGGTGATAAAAATTCTGCTTTTTTCTATTTTGGTAATTTTATAGGGTCCGGTGCCGGTTTTGGTGCCTTTTTTAAATACCGGCTTAGTCAGCAGGCTGGGAAAGGGAGAGTAAGAATCCTTTAATTTAAAGGAAATTGTGTGCCTGTCCTGAATACTCATTTCAGTATCCGGAATATTAAATTCCAAATCCCCGGCGGTTAAAGGAGTGTTATCGACCCAGCTTAAATCCTCTTTAAGTTTAAATTTAAAAATCGTGGCGTCGTTATTGACTTCGCGACCGGAAGTAAGATCGGTTAGTCCGGCAGACAAAAGCCCTGTCACCTCCGGGGGCAGATCATGCTCCTGATAAGTCCCCACCATGCCTATTCTTAAAACCCGCTCCTGTGGCAAAAGATTAAATTTTGTGAGCAAAAACCCGATCAGCGCGGTTAACAAAAAAATTGTCAAAATCAATTTTCGCCTTCTGGAAATCAAACGCAGTAAAATCAAGCCCTGAATTTTTAAAAACTTGAAATTAATGGTAGCCATCAGGTAAAAAGACCCAGCAATGCAAGAAGTATAAAAGCAGAGGAAATAAGAATGGTCCCGTTAAAAAGGAGTTTTTCCGCTCCTCTTTTGGTTCTATAAAATGAAAAATCGCCACCCAGACCGCTTCCTAAACCCGTACCCTTTTGCTGAATGATAATTATCAAAATAAGCAAAATTCCCAGGATAATTTGCGCAATATAAATGGCTGATCTCATAGGTTTTGATCATTATACAACAAACTAAAATTTAATCCATCACCCAATGAAGAAAGTTAACAATAATCCCGATAGAAAAAGAGGCTAAAATAGCCACCCATAAAGGGGACAAAGTTATTGCAGGCACGGTTAGTCCGTTTGAGGAAAATCCGGGGAAATGATAACTTATCAAGCGAAAACTGGGGAATATGGTGGTCAAAACGTAAAGAGCTATCACATTGGTCAGCCAGGAAAAAATCCCCAGGGTCATCAGATTAAGAGGTAAAAGCAGTATTTTAAGTACGGGCACCAGAATGATATTGATCAGGGCAAAGACCAGGGCTCCCGTCAACAAGGACTGTATTCCGCCGGTAAAAACAAGGCCCTTGATCATTTGGCTGGTAAGCCAAAGCGAGGCCAGATTAATCAGATAAAAACGCAGCAGCTTTTTCATCTATCTATTATTCTATCACGTAATTTGCGATGGTAGGTTATAGCAAATCTGTGGGCTTCATCGCGAAGCTTTTGCAATAATTTTAAAGCCAAACTTCTTTTTGGTAACTTAACTATTTTTCCTTCCGGGGGATACAACCATTCTAATCTTTTAGCAAGACCAAAAATGGGAATTTTGGATTTTATAGCTCTAGCTTGTCCACGTCCCCCGTCAACCATGATTAAATCCGGCATAGGCCAATCATTTTTTAGTCGTCTTTCAAGCATTTCTTTCATCATGGCTACATCATTTGGTTTATTTTCTATTTTAATTTTAAATTTTCTATACTGACTTTTATCAATATCCCCGCTGGTTAATACCACCATTGAGCCGGTAGCCTCTTTTCCCTGAATGTTAGATATGTCATACCCTTCTATCCTTGCCGGGATTTTTTTAAGACTCAAAACTTTTTGCAGTTCTTTCAGAGCTAATTTCTTTTCCTCTTCCAGAAAATTAGGATTTTCCAGATATAAAGATGCCCGTTGGGATTGTGTTAAATAACTTATGCCATCTAAAGTCTTTTTAATTTTGGCAGCTTCCTCAAATTTTTGATTTTTGGCAAAAAAAAGCATTTCTTTAGTTAAATCTTTAATCAATTTTTCTTTTTTTCCTGATAAAAACTTAATAAAGTTTTTGATAATTTTTTTGTAGTCGGGTTGGCTGATCAGGCCGGTGCATGCTCCCGGACAAAGTTCTAAATGATAATAAAAACAAGGTCGCATTTTCCAATCCCGGTTTGGAATTAAACCTACAAACCGGGATTGTAGGTTCGAACACCAGGGAAAAACTTTTCTTAAGGATTTAAGGGTTTCTCTGACAGTTCTTGATGATGGAAATGGTCCGAAATACTTTAAAGAGTTTTTTAGACCCTGCTTTCTGGCAGTTAAAATTCTGGGGAAGTATTCTTTAGTTATCTTAATATATAAATAGTCTTTATCATCGGTTAATCTGACATTAAATTTTGGCACATATTTTTTAATAAGATTTGCTTCCAGAATTAAAGCTTCCAGTTCGGATTCCACCACAATAGTTTCCACACTATCCCAATGCCAGCTTCTGGGGGAGGAAACCCTTGATTTTAAATCAATGGCCTTGCCAACATAAATTATTTCACCCTGCTTATTTTTAAAAAGATAGACTCCCGGTTTATGAGGAAGGTTTAGCATGCGAGGAAATTTTAAGGATTCTTCTTCTAATAATCAAGCCGCCCAGCACGCTTGCATAAATCACTCCGGCCAAACCTGCCAATCCGAAAACTATAAAAGGAGCGGATCCAAAAGCAAAAAAAGGTCTGACAAAAACCTGTTTGATGTATTTTTGCCCGCCTATTAAAACAGTTATCTGGTCTTCGTATGAATCAAAGATTGATTTCGTCCTCGAATCAAATTCAAAAAAAGCTTGCCCGTATGCCGGTACAGGACCAAGAGGGCGAGAGGAGGCATCCAAAATATTTAATCGCCCGGCAGAAACCCCTAAATTGGTTGAGGCAAACAGAGCATTACCCTGATTTGACACTTTAACTTTGATCTTACCAGGTAAAGCCGCCAAAATTACCGGGGGAGTTTCAATTTGAACGTCTATTTGCGGCTTGCCCAGAAAGTCGTTTTCAGACAATTTCACCTGGACATCCCTGCTGTCTTCCCCCGAATATTTATACGACCCTGCCGGCACCGGGGAAACCGAGGATAAACCCTTGACAGAGAAAACAAAGTGGTTTAAATCCAGCCGGGAAAAATAATCAACTCCGCCGGTGGTATTTTCCCAAGTAGGATCAACCATCACCCAGCCCCGTTCTTCATCCCAATATTCCGGCCAGGCATGTAAAATATCCCTGTTTAATGAAAGCGGCCGCAAGCTGGGATTGGCCGAGTAGGCATAGCCGTCCAGCTCCCTGGCCGGTATCCCCGCCGCTCTGGCCAGAGTGATGAATAAATCGGTAAATTCCATGCAAACTGCCGATTCCGGATTGTTAAGGGTGGTCACCGCCCCCAGTCTTTCAATATCCGGGCTTAATCTGGAAGAGTCATACTTGAGGGTACTGACCACATACCGGTAAATCAGTTTTACTTTTTCTCTGGCGGATGCCTCCTGACTGCCTTTAAGAATTTCGGCAAGTTTTGAGCTGATTTGCGGGTGGTCTTTATCCCAATACTTATCCGAGCTAATATACTCCTGCCGGAGACTTGTTTCCAAAACAGGATTTTTGACTTTGGAACTGGTGTAAAGTTTGGCTGAACCCAGCGCTTTAACATCCAGTTTTTCTCCCCGCCGCAGCCGAAACCAGGCCAAATAATTACCGTCGCTATCTACCGTCACATTCAGCGGTTTTGGTTCTATGCGCTGATAAATCACATCCTGAAAGCTGGTGTCCGGCGGCAGGGCCACATTGGTCAAAACCGGCACCAAACCGGAGTTTTCCAGATGGTAAGTCAGATCAAAATCAAAAAGCTGTCTGGTACCGAAGCTGGCCAAAACGCCGGAAGATAACAACTGGTCTTTTTCAAAGCTTAAGAATATTTTACCAAAGCTTAAGGATTGATTTTTGGGCTGGGGGCTGATCAACGTTGGCTCGCCAAAACTCTGGGGAACCTGAATAGTCAGGTTGTAGCTTTCCAGGTTATCGGTGGGGGATATTTTGGGGGCGCGAACTTCCCAGACTTTACCCAGATTTTGGGCAAAATCTTTTGACTTAAAACTTAAGGTCCAGGGAAGAACTTTGTTTATCCCGGCCACCTGCTGGTTAAACTTAACAGAAATAGTGGTGGAACTGCCCTGTTTTTCCGAAGCGACTTCCATGGCTCCTCCCTCGTCTGAAGCTTTAATGTCGAAAATGTCTGTGGCACCGATGGTTAATTTAAACTGGTTGGCATAATATTGGGTGGTCAGATTTCTTAAAGTTATCTTTTGGGTAACAGTGGCTACCCCGTCCAAACCAATGTCATAAACCACATTGTATGAAGTGGCAAACTCCCCGGCAGCATACGCCTTGGGCAAAAAAAGAAAAAAAGATAAAATTAAAAAAACCAAAACTTTCTTAATCATTTGTTTATTCTAACAATTTTAAATAGTTTTAGCCAATTAGCTTGACACCTCATTATGACAATTTATATCCGATCGAAAGAAACTTGTCATAGTATTTTGGAAAGATATTGACCGGTGAAGGAGGATTTTATTTTGGATAAATCATGGGGAGTGCCTTGGGCAACCACTTTTCCACCTAGATCCCCGCCTTCAGGACCCAGGTCAATAACCCAGTCCGTATTTTTAATCACATCAAGATTATGTTCTATGATAATCACGGTATTGCCAAAATTTACCAGCTTTCTCAAAATCATCAAAAGCCTTTCAATATCGGCAAAATGCAAACCTGTTGTTGGCTCGTCCAAAATATAAAGAGTATGCCCTGTTGGCCGCTTGGAAAGCTCACTCGATAATTTAATTCGTTGGGCCTCACCACCGGACAGAGTTGGGGCCGGCTGGCCCAGTCTGATATATCCCAACCCCACATCAAACAAAACCTGAAGCTTATTTTTAATCTGGGGAATATTGGCAAAAAATTTCAAAGCTTCCTCTACTGTCATTTCCAAAACTTCCGAAATATTTTTATCCTTAAAATGGATTTCCAAAGCCTCCCTGTTGTATCTTTTACCATTACAAGCCTCGCAAGTCACATAAACATCAGGCATAAACTGCATTTCAATTTTTAAATTGCCTTCACCTTCGCAAACCTCACACCTGCCCCCTTTAACATTAAAAGAAAACCTGCCGGGTTTATAACCCCTGATTTTGGCCTCCGGTGACATGGAAAATAAATCTCGGATAAAAGTAAAAGCTCCTGTATAAGTGGCAGGATTGGAGCGCGGAGTCCTGCCAATCGGGCTTTGGTCAACTAACACTACTTTGTCAATATATTCAGTTCCCTCTAAACCTTTATGAGCCCCCGGTTTTTCTCTTGATTTATAAATTTTCTGGGCCAGAGCTCTATATAAAATATCATGTATTAAAGTGGATTTACCCGAACCCGATACACCGGTTACGGCAATAAACTGGCCTAAAGGAAAAGAAACATTAATATTTTTTAGGTTATGCTCTGAAGCTCCCAGAATTTTTAAAATATTGCCATTACCCCTCTGACCTATTTCGACTGTTACCCTTCTCTTACCTGATAAATACTTGCCTGTCAGAGAATGGGGATTTTTTTTAATTTGTTCGGGAGTACCTATTGCTACGATTTCTCCCCCATGCTCCCCTGCTCCCGGCCCAATCTCCACCATTAAATCGGCATTTTCCATAGTTTCTGCGTCATGCTCATTAACTATGACAGTATTACCCAAGTCGCGAAGTCTTTTAAGTGTTTCTATCAATCTTGAATTATCCCGTTGATGAAGTCCTATTGAAGGTTCATCTAAAACATAAAGTACTCCTGATAATCCTGAGCCAATTTGGGAAGCCAATCTGATTCTTTGGGCTTCGCCTCCGGCCAAAGTCATTGAAGCCCTATCCAAGGTTAAATAATCAAGTCCCACATCAACCAAAAACTGCAATCTGGCAATTATTTCTTTCAAAATTGGCTTACCAATTTGCTGTTCTCTATTAGCCATCACACCCTGGAGGTGTGTAAACCATTTTAGGGCTTCCTTAATTGATTGGGTGCATACTTCAGCAATATTTAACTTATCAATGGTAATACCCAAAGATTCCTTTTTTAATCTGGCTCCCTGACACTCCAAACACACCTCCGACACCATAAATTTTTCTATCTCTCCCCGCACAAAGTCCGACTCTGTTTCTTTGTATCTTTTTTCCAAGTAAGGAATTAAACCTTCAAAATTAGAATCAAAATGAGTCCAGCGGCCCAATCTGTTTTTCCCTTCCACCCTGAATATTTCCT
>JACPEZ010000039.1 GCA_016183225.1 Candidatus Daviesbacteria bacterium | reverse complement strand
TGGCTGTGAAGATGCGGCCTTCCCATACTTGGACAAAAAGACCCCGTGGAGCTTTACTGTAGCTTGACCCTGATTTGAAAACTTAATTGTGTAGCGTAGGAGGGAGTCCGACATTACGTCGGACAACAATGAAACACCTCTCTTTTGAGTTTTTAAGTCTAACTTACCTCCTTATAAAAACAGGAGCAAGAACAAGGTCTGGCGGACAGTTTAACTGGGGCGGTTTCCTCCAAAAAAGTAACGGAGGAGTGCAAAGGTACACTTACTTCGAAAAGAAATCGAAGATTTAAGCGCAAAAGTATATAGTGTGCTTGATAGCAAGACATACAAGTCGAGCTAGTGCGAAAGCAGGTCTTAATGATCCTCCGACAGATCATGGAATCGTCGGAGCTTATCGGATAAAAGTTACCCCGGGGATAACAGGCTAGTCTTGCCCTACAGTCCACAAGGACGGCAAGGTTCGGCACCTCAACACACATCGGGGTGTGATGGGAGTAATCCCATTAGTCTGTTTAATTAATTATCAGCTCATAACGGTGAACTCCTAATATATAATGGATATATGGACAATACCGTGGGAAGTCTGACAGAAGAACAAAAGTCCATTCTTATTGGTACTCTCTTAGGAGATGGAACAATGAGAATCAAGAAAAATGCTCATTTAGAAATTAACCATGCTTTTAGTCAAAAAGCGCTGGTTGATTGGATATTTAGCAAGTTTAGTAGCTTGGTAAAAACTCCTCCTAAATGGAGAAAAGGAAATGGTAATAGGCAAGCTTACAGATTTGCGACTCAAAAATTGCCGATTCTAACTCCATTTTACAATATGTTTTACATAAATAGGAGAAAGATAATACCATCCAACTTAAAACTTGATCCGCTGAGTTTAGCTGTTTGGTTTATGGATGATGGCTCAAGTAGTTATTCATCTATTTATCTAAATACGCAGCAGTTTAGTTTTGATGAGCAATTACAACTAATTGATCTTTTAAAGAGGCAATTTGGAATTGAGGCAACTGTAAATAAGGATAAAACCTATTACAGAATTAGAATTCGATCTAAAAGTGCCAAAGGATTTATTCAATTAGTTGAACCATTTATACTCGAAGAATTTCGGTATAAATTTCCTCTGTTATGACCCTGTAACGACTTAGAACTTTAGAGTTCTGGATCCGCCTCTGGCGGATAAAACGCTGACCCCCGACGGACATCGGGGTGAAGGTATAGTCTGATCCTGCAAGGAATTGCAGAAAAATTCGACATTGCGATGTCGGCTCATCGTATCCTGAGGCTGAAGCAGGTCTCAAGGGTCTGGCTGTTCGCCAGTTAAAACGGTACGCGAGCTGGGTTCAGAGCGTCGTAAGACAGCTCGGACTCTATCCAGTATGGGCGTTTTGATACTTGAGGGGAGTTGTCTCTAGTAAGTAATTGCTACTCTCCGACGAAATGTCGGAGTGACAATTTGGCTAATAACGGTGAAGCCCTCTTGACTTTGGGTTTAGTTTGGTTCTATACTAAATTCATATATAATGTCAATGGGTAATACCGTGGGAAGACTCTCTAAAGCAAGTCCAACAGAACTGGCATATATTGCAGGTTTTCTGGATGGTGATGGAAGCATAATGCTTCAATTACACCGTCGAAAAGCAGGCGAGGAGACTTTGCGGGTAAAAACAGTAATTTGTTTTTACCAAGATAATCGGCATCGCAAAGACATAGAATGGATTAAACAAATTCTAGGTTGCGGTTATGTCTACACTCGAAAAGATCATATTTGTGAGTTGCGAGTAGAAGGTTTCCAAAGAGTTTTGGAAATCTTAACAGCACTCAAACCTTACTTGCGTTTTAAAAGGAAACAAGTCAGTTTAATGTTGGAAATAATCCCAAAGCTACAGCAGAAATTGTTATTAAAACAAGAAACTGTAGATTGGATTAAAAAGATGCGAGTGTATAATTACATCTCTCATCATAGAAATACTTTAGAAGATGTCCCTGTAACGACTTACAAGGAAGGTACCGGATAATCCGGAATTTAAACTTCCTTTATATGCCAATCCCGCAGCACGTAGTGGTGGCGGGAAAGATATAGTCTGATTCTCCAAGAAATTGGAGCTAACTAAATGACGAGAGGACCGAGACGAGGGAACCTCTAGTGTGCCTGTTGTATGTTGAATGCAACGCAGGGTAGCTACGTTCCTAACTGATAAGCGCTGAAAGCATCTAAGCACGAAGCAGACCCCAAGATTAGGTATCTTTTAAGACCCCAGGTAGACTACCTGGTTGATAGGCTCCCGGTGTAAGTGCTGTAAGGCATTTAGCCAAGGAGTACTAATGGTCACGGTTGAGATTTTTTGTTTTAGGTCTTCGAAAACGTATTCACATTTTAGAGCGCAAGTGAAACGTAAGAACGTAACATTTTTTCAAATTGTACGTTCAACGTTTCTACAACGTAGAAATCTTTGATTTCGTACGTTGTGGTATAATGTAATTTCTCGGTGGTTTGAGCGCGCTTGTTCTACCTGATCCCATCCCGAACTCAGTCGTAAAAGGGCGCAGCGGGGACGATAATATAGCCGCAAGGCTATGTGAAAATACCTCACTGCCGGGATTAAAAAGAAAGCAGGTGACATGTTTGGCTGGAAAAACTACAATGGAGGAGCTTTTGGCAACTCTTCCTCAAAAATTAATTACTCTTTATAGAGGCCAACAAGTTGAAGGTGAAGTTGTGGCAATTTTACCTTCAGAAATAATTTTGGATTTGGGAACTAAATCAGAAGGCATCATACCTACTCGTGATATTCCCAAGGATCAGCTGGATACTCTTAAGCCCGGGGATAAACTCAAAGCATTTGTCAGCGCATCCGAAAACGAATCTCATCAGGTGGCGCTGGCTCTTCATCCACCGACAGCCAGAGGGGGAACAAGAGACGTCAGATTGCCGCAAAACAAGGTTTTGCGCGGTCGAGTCATTGAAGTAAACAGGGGAGGGTTAATGGTGGATGTTTTGGGCACGCGCGGTTTTCTGCCCAATTCTCAAGTAGGTTTTGAGCTTTTAAGCAAATCAAAAGGGGGTCTGGAGAGTCTTATTGGTCAGGATATTTCAGTTACAGTGATAGAGATTGATCAGGCAAGCAATAGATTGATCTTTAGCCAAAGAGCAAAAGTTCAAGATGAGCTTTTAGAGCTTCTTAAAGCCTTCAAAAACGGCCAGAAAGTTAAAGGAGACATAGTTGCCATACTGCCTTTTGGCTTGGTGGTTTCCGTGGGGGGAACAGAAGGGTTGATTTTTATTTCCGATATCTCGTGGGACAGGCTGGAGGATTTAAGCGGTCTGTTTAAGACGGGTCAGGAGATTGAAGCTTTAGTTTTAGGGGTGGATGAAAGTTTGGGCAGATTGAACCTGTCCATTAAACATTTGCAGGAAGATCCGTTTACTGCGGCCGGCCAAAAATTTTCTCCGGATTCATCAGTTAAGGGTGAGGTAGCGGCAGTATCTGATGCCGGAGTATCGTTTAAGCTGGAAGATGATGTTGAGGGGTTTTTGCCTTTGTCCAAAATGGACCCTGCCCTCAAATACGAAGTCGGCAAAACTTTCACCCTGCTGGTTGACAGTATTGATGCCAGGCGCCGCAAGATCAATCTGACACCCCTTGTTACCTCAACTGCCGGACTTATATATAAATAGTGGTTAGTGACAAGAGTCAAGAGTCTAGGAAAAAAATACTTGACTCTAGACTCTAGCGACTTGACACTACTATAATAGCTCCATGGCCAAATTAACCTCTGTATATGTTTGCCAGCAATGCGGATACAAGTCCTCCCAATATTTGGGGAAATGTCCCCAGTGCGACTCCTGGAATTCGCTGGTAGAGCAAATACAAGAAGATTCAAAGAGTCAGAGAGTCAAAGAGTCAGGAGAAAAAGCGCAAATCATAAATCTTGCCGATATCAAGGGAATCAATTACCAAAGATTGAGCACTAAAATAGAGGAGTTTGACAGATGCTTGGGAGGAGGCATTGTTTTAGGTTCAATTAATTTAATTTCCGGTGATCCGGGAATTGGCAAATCCACACTTCTTACACAACTGGCATTGAATATAGAAAATACCCTTTATGTGGCCGGAGAAGAATCTGCCCATCAGATTAAACTGCGGGCAGACAGGATTAGAAGCAAGGCCAATCTCTCGGTTCTAAACGAGACAGATGTTGACTTAATAACTGAATCTATTAGCCTCGCAAGGCCCGGCCTTGCGATCGTAGATTCTATTCAGACTCTGGAAACCCGGGATTTAACAGGCGTGGCAGGGTCGGTTGGTCAGGTCAGGGAATGTACCCACAGGTTGCAAAAAGTAGCCAAGGATTTGCACATCCCCCTGTTTTTGGTCGGTCATATTACCAAAGAAGGTACTGTGGCCGGGCCTAAAACCCTTGAGCATATGGTGGATGTGGTGTTATCTCTGGAGGGAGAAACAACCGGTCTTTACAGGATTTTAAGATCTGCCAAAAACAGATTTGGAGCTACCGATGAAGTGGGAGTTTTTGAGATGTCGGATGCGGGCATGAAGGAAGTTCGCAATCCCTCCCAAATTTTTTTGGACCAAAAAATCCAGGCTCCGGGCTCGGCAGTGGCGGCTATTTTAACAGGACTGCGGCCCATACTGGTGGAAATTCAGGCTCTGGTTACCAGGTCAAGTTTGCCGGCGCCCCGCAGGATTGGTTCGGGAATAGATAATTATCGTCTTCAGCTTTTGGTGGCGGTTTTGCAAAAGCGTTTGGGACTGCCCCTTTTTGATCAGGATATTTTTGTCAACGTGACCGGCGGCTTAAAGGTGGTGGAACCGGCTGCGGATCTGGCAATTTGCATGGCCGTAGTTTCCTCTTTCAAAGACAAAGCGATTGTCCCTGAAACTCTTTTTATAGGCGAGGTGGGACTTTTGGGGGAAATTAGAGCGGTCAGCAGCCTTGACAAAAGAATTATTGAGGCCGGAAAGTTAAGTTTTAATAACATTGTCGGCCCTTTACAGTCAAAAAATCTCCACGGCGCCGTTAGATTGTCTTTTAGTTAACATTATGTTACTATTTTGTCCATGAGTCTCAATTATAATATAAATTATAAATTGATCCTGCCGGCAGCGGTTTTGGTAGTGATTTTAGCGCTGACAGGCGGATTTCTGCTTTATCAAAACCAGAAAAATGCCAATAAAAATACCCCCGCCGGCCAGGATGAAGTGAAAAAAGTGGTGGAAGAAGTGGGAAAATTAATTGATCTTCCGGCAGGGGAGGTGCCAACGCTGGCCACAGTGGTAGATATTTCCAAGCTAAAAGATCAACCGTTTTTCCAAAAGGCCAAAAACGGAGATAAAGTTTTAATTTACAGCAACGCCCAAAAAGCTATTCTTTATGACCCGGTGGCCAAAAAAGTCAAAGAGGTGGGGCCGGTCAATGTGGGCAGTCCCTCGGCCCAGATCGCTCCTTTAGCTACTCCCTTAAAAATTACCATCTTAAACGGAACCCAAACAGTTGGTTTGGCCTCCAAAGTGGAAGAAGAGCTAAAAAATCAGGTGGCGGATTTACAGGTTGTTTTTAAGGATAATGCCAAGAAAACAAGCTATGAAAAAACAGCGGTAGTGCTTTTGAATCCGGCTCTGTTGGACCGAGCCCGTAATCTGGCAGAGCTATTGAAGGCATCTTTGACAGGTTTGCCCGAAGGGGAAGAAAAACCCGAAGAAGGGGATATTTTGATTATTTTAGGTAAAGACAAAACATAACAACAATTTCTAATTTCTAATTTCTAATTTCTAAACATCCTCTTGCATTCTTTTGTTTCGTATGCCAAAATAATAATGGTGAGGGTTTATTTTTAAATTGATTGATCTACCCTTGCTAAAGGAATTATTTCGTGCGCATTAAACTTGTTTTGCGCCTGATACTGGCGCTGATTTTCGCGACTAACACGGCCATCTTTTCCCAACTGATACCGCCTTTTGCCGGCGTGGACCCTTTTGCCATCAGAGTTATCCTGACAGTAGCGGTAGGACTGCTCGGCTTTGCCGTATTTCCCGATGTGGCCAGATATGTCCGGGTGATCATCATGCCTTTGTTTAATTTTGTGGTGCACCGTTTGTCCACCGAGGTATCTTCCCAGCTTTTAAAAATTCCCCGCCCCAGCTTACCCTTTCACCCAACGCCTCAAGTAGGATCTCTGGCTCTAACAAAACCGCTGATTCTTGATACCTCCAGTATTATTGACGGAAGAATTTTGGATATAGCCAAAACAGGTTTTATCTCCGGTCTTATTTTAATTCCCGGATTTGTCTTGAGTGAACTGCAGCAGGTGGCCGATTCCAGCGACGATTTAAAAAGACAACGCGCCAGAAGAGGTTTTGAAGTGATAGAAGAGTTAAAAAAACTTAAAGGGGTCAAAGTGGAGGTTTGGGATAAGGATCAGTCGGGAAAAGGGGTGGACGAAAAACTGCTTGGTCTTGGCAAAAGCCTGCATGCTAAGATTTTAACCGGCGATTTTAATTTAAATAAGGTGGCAACCGTTTCCGGGGTAGGGGTTTTAAACGTTAATGAGCTGGCCAATGACTTAAAAACAACCGCTTTACCCGGGGAAACCTTAAAAATAAAAATTATCCATGTGGGTAAAGATCCCAAGCAGGGGATCGGGTACTTA
>JACPEZ010000038.1 GCA_016183225.1 Candidatus Daviesbacteria bacterium | reverse complement strand
TGCGAAACAAAGGGATGGAAGTTGCTAAGGGAGAGTGGGTTTTGTATGTCGATGCGGACGAGAGAGTGTCGGATGATTTAAGAAAAGAAATAGAGGCCAAAATAGTTTTTGCTGATTTTGCAGCTTTTGCTATTTCCAGAAAGAATATTATTTTTGGTAGGGAAGTAAGATACGGGCCGTTTTGGCCGGATTGGGTCATCAGATTGATACGAAAAAAAAGTTTTGAAACCTGGGTGGGTAAGATCCACGAATATCCGAAATTTAACGGTGAGCTGGGCTATATGGAAAATTCTCTTTTGCATTTAACTCACCGCGATGTTGATCAGATAATTTTAAAAAGTCTGGAATGGTCAAAAATTGATGCCAAACTTCGTCTGGAATCAGGTCACCCCAAAATGTCCGGATGGAGATTTTTAAGAATTTTAATTTCCGAAACATTTAATCAGGGAATTAAAAGAAAAGGTTTTTTTAACGGCACTATCGGGGTAATGGATGCCATTTTGCAAGTTTTTAGTTTAGTTTTAACTTATATCAGATTGTGGCAAATGCAACAGAGCAAACCCCTGGAAGAAATTTACGATGAAATAGATGAGAAGTTTATTAAAAAATGAAAATTGCCATTTATTCGCCTTACCTGGATACTTTTGGGGGGGGAGAAAGATACATTGCCACCATTGCCGAAGTTTTATCTTCAGATCATCAGGTTGATTTACTTATTGATGAACATCTTGCCCGGATGGGAATAGATTATTTAAAATCAAACCTCTCCCAAAGATTTAATTTAAATCTGGATAAAGTTACGCTTAAAAAAGCTCCTCTTGGCAAAAACTCCAACTTTATTTCCAGAATATTTTTTTTAAAAAAATACGAGCTGTTATTTTATTTAACCGACGGCAGCATTTTTTATCCTACCGCCAAAAAAAATATTTTGCATATTCAATCTCCGCTTGAGGGACAACCCTCGCAAAGTTTCTGGGGAAAAATAAAATTAAAAAAATGGGATTTAATAATTTATAATTCACGGTTTACCAAAGATCACTCGCTGGCTCACTGGCCTCTTTTTTCCAAAGTAATTTACCCGCCGGTTGACACCGAAGCAATCAAACCGCTCAAAAAGAAAAAATATATCCTATCGGTGGGGCGTTTTTTCGGGTTTCTAAAGGATAAAAAACACGAGTTGATGATTAAGGCATTCGCTAAATTGAAACAAAATCCCAAAAGCCTGGGGTGGAGTCTGCATTTGGCCGGATCTGCTGCCGAGGGAGACGAGAATTATTTAAAAAGCTTAAAAAATATGGCCAAGGATTTACCAATAATCTTTTATCCAAATTTATTGTTTGATCAGCTGGTTAGGCTTTATGGCTACTCGTCCATCTACTGGCACGGGGCAGGATATGGGGAAGAAAACCCGACTAAAATGGAGCATTTTGGCATATCCGTTGCCGAGGCTATGGCAGGGGGCGGTGTACCGGTCGTAATTAATAAAGGTGGTCTTTCGGAAATTGTAGACAGCGGCAGAAGCGGATTTTTGTGGGATAATTTAGATGCTTTGGAAAGTAAAACCCTGCAGTTGATGCAGGAGAAAAACCTGTGGAGCAGAATGTCAAGGGAAGCTTGCAAAAAAAGCAACAATTTCAGTAAAGCAATCTTTGAGAAAAATTTAAGAAGCGCCATTAAAACCTTATGAACAAAGTTGTATTGATTGTTTTGGCGGGGATATTTTTAAGAATAATATTATCCTTTACCACTTTTCATCCGGATCTTTTGGCTTTTCAACTGGGGGGAAGATTGGTGGGGGAGGGTAAGATATTAAATTTATACGATTACAGCAGCCAAGCCGCTGTTTTTAATTATCCGCCCATGATTTATTGGTTTTTTGGTTTGTTTAGCTTTTTGGGGGAAATATTGTGGTTATGGAAGCTCCCCTACCTGATTTTTGATTTACTTTTGGGGCTGATACTTTTCAAATTAGTTAAGGAAAAGAAAGCTTTAATTCTGGGTTTCTGGATGTTTAATCCCATCAGTTTGTACGCTACATACATGATAGGCCAATTTGACATTATCCCCACCTTTTTTACTATCCTGTCGGTCTTTTTTGCAGCCAAAAATAGATTTTACTGGGCCGCCTTAGCTCTAGGATTTGGGATTGCTTTTAAGCTTTATCCCGTCTTTCTGCTTATTCCGCTTATCATTTCAGGAAAGACATTTTTGGATAAAATTAAAATTGGACTTTTGGCAATTTTGCCCTATATTCTTTCGGTACTGCCTTATCTCCAATCGTCCAGCTTTAGAGAAACTGCCCTTTTTGCTAACCAAAGCGCCAAAAGTCTTTATGCCGGTATACCGGTATCCGGAGGTGAGGCGATATTGCTTTTTCCCGCCTCTTTAATAATTTTTTATCTTCTGATATGGAACAAAAATTTAGACAAGTTGTTAATTTGGAAAATTTATTTAATTCCCCTGCTGCTGTTTTTTATCTTCACCCATTATCATCCGCAATGGTTAATCTGGGCTGTGCCCTTTTTGGTTTTGGATTTAATGTACGGGAATTTTAAAAATTTATTGCCGGTATTATTAATCGGTCTGGCCTGGTTTGTTTCGCTTTTCTTTTTCGACCCCTCTTTAACTCTCGGAATTTTTATTCCGCACGCTTCCAGTATCTGGTCCTTACTTAATTTACAGCCGGATTATAATTTTTCAAGAAGCATTATTCAAACTATTTTTGCATCAGGCGCGTTATACTTAATCATTAAAAACTTTCCGCGAAAAATAAATGACTAAAAAATTCGCTTTATTTTTTTTAATAATTACTGCTTTCTGGTTTTTATTTACTTTTAGATTGACAGATGTCCCGCCGGGGATTAATGGAGATGAAGCGGCGATCGGTTACAACGCTGCCTTAATTTCCCAAACAGGCAAAGATGCAAGAGGAAATTTTCTGCCCCTTTTTACGAGTATGCCGGAATCTTTTGACTGGAAACAGCCGGTGACTGTTTATGCGACAGCCCTGGCTTTTAAAATATTTGGATCCTCTTATTTTGTGCTGCGCGCAGTCAGCGTTTTTTTTACTCTGATTAGCGCCTTGTTAATTTATTTACTGATAAATCGAGTAATGGGATTTAAAAAAGCCATACTTGGTTTATTGATATTTGCTGTTATCCCCGCCGTGATGATTCAGTCCCACTTGGCATTGGAAAACATTGCTCCGCTTCCCTTTATTTCTTTTTGGCTGTTAATGCTTTATCAATACTCAACAAACCGAAAAACAAAATACCTTATATTTTCGGCTGTCAGTTTGGGTTTTGCCCTTTTCTCGTATCTGGGTTTAAGATTAATTATTCCCGTGCTTGCGATAACCTCACTGGGATTTTTGGGAAAATCTTTAAAAAAATGGTTAATTTTTGTTACTTGCATCCTGCCTTTTTTCCTGCTGTTGCTTTTGGCAAGGAACCAGTATCCGGGGTCGGCGTTGGGAGTTTTTAAGTCCTATCAGATTTCCTCT
>JACPEZ010000037.1 GCA_016183225.1 Candidatus Daviesbacteria bacterium | reverse complement strand
AGACTATGTGATAATTACTGCGGAAGATCCACGGGGAGAGCTTAAAAGTATCAACGAACAAATTATCGCCGGTATCAAAAATAGAAAAAATCTTTCTGTGATAGATGATAGAAGAAAAGCAATCAGCTTTGCTATAAATAAACTGGCCAAAAAAGGCGATACGGTGGGAATTTTTGGCAAAGGTCACGAGCGGTCAATGAATTTAGACGGCAGACGCGAGATTCCCTGGTCAGACAAAGAAGCAGTAAAAAGGGTTTTGCATGGACAGTAAATATAAACTAATCATTGATACTTTTGGCAAGGACCGTTTTAAGCGTGATGAACTGCTTTCGGAACATACTGCGCTTTCTGCCGGCGGACCGGCCAAATTATTTTTCATTGCTTTTTCAGAGTCCGAACTGATCAAAATTGTCACCATGTGCAGGGATCTTCAACTGCCTTTTTTTCTTTTCGGCTCTGGCACGAAAATCATGATTTCGGATGCGGGTTTTAACGGTCTGGTGATTAAAAACAGGACCAAAGAGATAGAAACTGTTTCCATCAAAGGTAAAGCTTCCCGGGTGGGTATTGGCATTGAAGAGGCCCTGGTAGAGGTATCATCGGGTGTTTCCGTGGCTAGATTTGCGGAGTTTCTTAACTCTCATGGTCTGAATTGGGATGAGTTCAAAAGCCTTCCCGGCACAGTGGGCGGTAATCTTTTCTTAAGCAAAACTTTGCAAACTAAAATCAAAAGTATTAAAGTATTATCCTTAAGATCACAAACTGAAGAAATACCGGCCGGCCAGTTAAGTTTAAAAAAACACATAGTGCTGTCGGCCGTATTTCGGATCAAAGCCAAATGAAATATATTATTCAAGGCGGAAAAAAATTATCAGGGGAAATTAAAATTTCCGGCAACAAAAATGCCATTTTCCCCTGTGTGGCAGCCGCTCTTTTAACCGAAGAGGAAGTGATTTTGGAAAATGTGCCGGATCTTTTGGATACGTCTGTTCTGATACAAATTCTGGCCGGTTTGGGAGTTGGTGCGCATAAAAAAAATACCACTCTGGTTATAAACGCCCGCGGCCTTAACAACTCTGCTTTACCAAAAGAACTGATGACCAAACTGCGGGGGTCAATAGTTTTGGTAGGGGCAATTCTGGCAAGAGAAAATAAAGTCAATTTCTATCATCCGGGAGGAGATATTATTGGTACTCGCAGCATCAATACTCATCTGGAAGCTTTTAAAAATATTGGAGCAATTCTGAAAAGAAATGATTTAAACTACTCTTTGCGCCTTCTGGAGCAGAACAATTTACAATTCAGCATTTTTTTGCAGGAAGCATCGGTGACGGCCTGTGAGAATCTTATTCTGGCATCAGTTTTAGGCGGAAAAAAAGTGCTTTTAAAAAATTGCCCCAAAGAGCCCCATGTGAAGGATCTTTGCCAAATGCTTATGCAGATGGGAGCCGAAATTAGCGGAGCGGGCAGCGACACCCTTTTGATTAAGGGAGTCAGCAAGCTTTCCGGAACCAAATTTAAAATCGGTATAGATTATATTGAAGTGGGGACCTATGCCATTGCTGCTGCCATTACCGGGGGTAAAATAAAAATTTCCGGCTTGGACAACGCTGATCTGGATCCTGTTTTGGAACCCTTGAAAAGATTCGGAATTAAAGCGCAAACAGAGGATAATTATCTTGTTGTCAGCGCGGACAGGCTCGTTTCTCCTTTTAAAATTATTACCAACATCTGGCCCGGTTTTCCCACTGATTTGATGAGCGCGGTTATTGTTTTGGCAACACAAAGCAAAGGGGTGACGCTTTGTCATGACTGGATGTATGAATCAAGGATGTTTTTTGTTGATAAGCTGATTTCCATGGGCGCTCAAATCAGCTTGGCCGACCCGCACCGCAGCTTTATTTACGGGCCCAGCAGGTTGCACGGACGCTTTCTGGAAACTCCCGATATCAGAGCCGGCATGGCGCTGGTTTTGGCTGCTTTGGTGGCCAGAGGCGAAAGCGTTATTAATCAGGTGGAGCTGATTGAAAGAGGTTACGAGGACGTGGCGGAGAAATTAAAGCATTTGGGAGCTGACATTCAAAAACATGTTTAAAAATTATCTGGCAGGTAAGTACTCAAAGCTTTATCCGCGGGAAACATTTGTGGCGGTTTGCGGCTCTGCTGGTAAAACCGCAGCCACCCTGGCGGCGGGAAAAGTGTTGTCTCAAAAATACAAGACCGCCACTACCAATCCTTATCAGGAATCAACAGCTTCTGTGGTATCGACCATTTTAAAATTAAACCCGACCATTAAAAAAGCGGTTTTTGAAGTGGCTGTTAAACACCCGGGACAGATGGATTTTTATCTGTCTTTAATGCAACCTGCAATAGTTTTAATTACCAGAGGGGAGAAAGAAGCGCAGGATGACATGTTAAAGCTGGTGGAACAAATACCCGCAGACGGCGCTTTAATTATCGGTTTTGATGATCTGGTCGGCAAAAAACTGGCAGAAGCATGCCGGGGTAGGGTGCTTTATTTTGGCGAGGATCCCCAAAACTGCGCGATTTGGGCCGGCAATATCAAAACGGAAGATTTTCACACCAGCTTTGAGTTAAATTTGGGAGTGGAAAGAGTTAAAGTGAACTTTCCCCTTTTGGGCAGGCACCATGTTTATTGCGCCATGGCTGCCGCCCTGCTGGGGGTTTTAGAGAATATTCCTTTGACAAAAATAAAAATAGCTCTGGAATCTCTAACTCCCTTGGAACATCATTTGCAAATTTTAGAAGGACCAAACGGATCAACCATTTTGGACGATACCCTTGCTGCCACGCCCTTATCGGTCGAGCGGGCCATTGATACCCTGATGCAAATTCCCGCCCGCCGGCGAGTGCTGGCGCTGGGTGAGATGAAAGATTTGGATGATTTATCGGATAAAATGCACCGTCAAATTGCTCAAAAAATTTACAAGGAAAAACTGGACCTGGTATTTCTGGGCACGGGAGAAGCGCTAATAGTGGCGGATGAATTGAAAAATTTAGGGTTCTGGGAAGAAAAAATTGAAGCAAATTTACAAAATTCACAAATGGTGGCCAAGCTGCTGAAGATTTTAGGAAGCGGTGACGTTTGTTTGATTAAGGGACAGCGGTCTTCCAGACTTGACGAGGTGGTAAAAAGAGTTAAGGGGAATTAAAATAAAACTTATGCCTTATTTACTGGGACTGGTTTTAGCGTCTTTTGTGATCACCAGCATTTTTATGGTGCCCTTTATTGATCTGCTCTTTTTTTTAAAGAGAAAGCTTAAGCGGCAAATTTCGCGCAAAAGCTCCTCTCAAACCCCTATTCATGATCAATTAATGAAAGATGATGAAAAAATCCCCTCCGGTGCCGGAGCGCTTTTAATCGTAATTTTAGTGGTTTTAAGTATTGTGGCAGCCCCCCTGACTAACAGTTTAAAGATTTTGCTGTTTACTTTAGTTTCTTTTGGGGTGTTGGGCTTTGTTGACGATTTTAAACTGATGTTAACAAGACGTAAGGGTAAATTTTTCGGTCTTGACCGGGGGAAAATACTGATTTGGCAATCTGTCATGGCCATCCTGATTGCCACCATGCTTTACGTGATGATCGGGATGAACAATTTATACATTGCCTATCTTGGTAATTTTGTGATTGGTTACTGGTATATTCCTTTGGCAGCTTTTGTGATTGTGTCATTTGCCAATGCTTATAATATTTCCGACGGGTTGGATGGTCTGGCAGCGGGACTACTTTTGATATGCCTGTTTGCTTTTTTAGGGATTGCTTCAATTTCGCTGGATTTATCTCTTGCTTCTTTTATCGGCATCTGGATTGGAGCGCTGTTTGCCTTTTTGTATTTTAACATCTGGCCGGCCAGAATTTTTTTGGGTGACAGCGGCGCTTTTGCCTTTGGGGCTACTCTGGCAGTGGTCGGACTCTTAACAGGCAAGATTTTGGCTTTGGCCATTATCGGCGGGATGTTTGTGGTAATCGTGGCTTCATCCCTCCTGCAGATTATGGCCAAGGTAATTAATAAAAAAATTTTGCCGGTGACGCCAATTCATATGTATTTTCGTTACATTGGTTGGGAAGAACCTAAAATTGTAGTTAGATTCTGGCTGGCCCAGGGGCTTCTGGCTATTTTCGGGCTTTGGATAGCCTTGCTTTCCAGATAAATTATGCGAAGCAATATACATCTTAAATCCCAAAAAAAAACCTTTGACTTGCCGCTTTTTGCAACCGTTTTGATACTGGTGTTATTTGGATTGCTGATGGTTTACGACGCTTCTTCCGTGCAGGCTTTAAGAGATTTTAAGGACAGTTATTATTATATCAGGCAGCAGATTATGTGGGTAGGACTCGGCATGATTTCCCTTTTTTTCTTTGCCAATTTTAGTTACATTAAGTTTAAAGTTTTGGCCGCACCCCTGCTGGGGGTTTCTTTTGTACTGCTTCTGGCGGTTTTTATTCCCGGTTTAGGGGTGTCAGGCGGGGGAGCGCATCGCTGGCTAAAATTGGGAGGGGTGACAGTTCAGCCGGCCGAAGTGATGAAGCTGACTGCCGCGATATTTTTAGCCTCCATATTTGAAAAAAGAACCCGGGTTATCCCCTTTATCATACTGATAGTGGCGGTTTCCGCCGTTACTGCCGTTATGCAAAAGGATTTGGGTTCGACCCTGGTTTTTGTTGCCAGCAGTTTACTGATGTATTTTGCATCGGGCGGCCCGCTGTGGCATTTTTTGCTATTTTTGCCGGCCATGGCAGGTGGAATTTTTGGCCTGATTGCCACATCCGGCTATCGCAGCAAACGAATTCTGGCTTTTTTGGATCCTTTTTCCGATCCCCAGGGTTTTACCTATCATATCTTCCAGGTTTTGATTGCTTTGGGAACAGGCGGTTTATTGGGTTTGGGTTTGGGTCAATCCAGACAAAAATTTGAATATATTCCGGAAGTCAGCACGGATTCCATTTTTGGCATCATCGGGGAGGAATTGGGATTTCTGGGAGGAGCTTTTTTGATCTTGCTTTTTTCCTTTTTGATTTTGAGGTGCTTGATAATTGCTGACAAATGCGAGGACCGATTCGGCAAAATTCTGGCAGTGGGACTGACCTCCTGGCTGGGTATTCAAACGGCGATTAACCTGTCCTCCATGGTGGCGCTTTTACCTTTAACAGGAGTGCCATTGCCCTTTATTTCTTACGGGGGCTCGGCGCTTCTGGCCAATCTGACGGCAGTTGGAATTATGTTAAATATTTCTAAAACCTCACAAGCTTCTCATTAATAGTCTTTCTCCGGTGAACCCATTGCGTTTTTCTTTTCCCCAGGTATTCGCGATAAGAAGACGGTTGCTCCCAGCCTCGCAAGGCCCAGCCTTGCAAAGCTGGCATTGAAGAAAGCTAGGCAATAACGTAAAATTGTTACATGAAAATACTTGTTACAGGCGCGCATTTAACGCCGGCTGTTGCGACAATAGAAGAGCTTAAAAAAAATTATCAATGCGAGGTGGTTTATGCGGGTCGGAAAACCACTTTTGAAGGAGATGACCGGCCTTCAATAGAATCGCAGGTTTTGCCAAAACTGGGCGTAAAATTTATTTCTCTGACAACAGGCAGACTGCAAAGGGAATTTACGGTTTATACCATTCCTTCGCTTGCGAAAATACCAATCGGTTTTTTGCAAGCCCCCCTGATTTTATTAAAGGAAAAGCCAAATGTGGTTTTATCTTTTGGAGGTTATATCGGCGTTCCAATCGTGATTTGGGCCTGGGCTTTTTCCATCCCCGTCATTATTCATGAGCCGGCGCTAATGCCGGGACTGGCTAACAAAATATCCGCTCATTTTGCGGATAAAATCTGCACCGGAAGTATTATTCGTAAAGAAATTAAAGATGGAAAAAATTTCGGTAATAGAGGAAAACCTGTTATTTTAGTGACAGGAGGAAATCAGGGATCGCATGCCATTAATTTGGCAGTTGAGGAGAGCCTTGATGAACTGATTAAAATAGCCAAAATAATTCATCAAACAGGAGACTCAAAATTCGGCGACTTCGAAAGACTAACCATAAAACAAAATGAAAATTACAGGGTGGAAAAATTTATCAGTAATGGATGGGGACGCATTATGCAAGAGTGCGATTTGGCAGTTTCAAGAGCAGGCATTAATACTTTAACGGAGCTGTCCTACCTGGGAAAACCTGTTTTGGTGATTCCTATTCCCGGACATCCTGAACAAAATGCCAATGCCCAATATTTTAAAAAAACGGGACTGGCCGAAATTTTACCCCAGTCAAAACTTAACGGGAAGAGCTTGCTTTTAAATATTAAAAAAATGCTTAAAAATTTAAAATCCCGGACAACTAAAGTAAAAGATCTCAAAAAAGATATGGTGCCAGACATGGCCAAAAAACTGGCTCTGGAAACCGTGCTGATGAAATTATGAAAAAGAAACAATTGATAGTGTTTGCGGCCGCCTCGTTGATATTTTTATTGCTGGGAATTTATTTAATTTTTTTTACTAAATTTTTTATTGTCAATTCCGTAGAGTTTGAAGGTAGCTTAACTTGTGCAGACAGGGAAAATTTGGTCAGTAGCGCAGAGGTTACAGGATCAAACTTTTTTTTGATACAAAATCAGGCCATTGAAAAAAAACTAAAAGAAAAGTTTTCCTGCATAAAATCAGTCGAAATAATCAACAAATTCCCTAACCGGATTTTTCTGAAAGTTAAAAACCGGACCCCGCAGGCAAAGGTTTTGATTGCCGGTCAAGTTGATTACCTGGTTGACAAGGAGGGAGTGCTTTTTTCCGGGGGCGATGCAAGTTTGAAAATTTATTCGGATAAAAAGGAAAAGGATTTTAAAAAAATTCTTTCGGTTTTGGAAAGAACAAAATTTTTTGGTATAGATATCACGGAAGCAAGCGCCACGGCAGAGTCGTTGCTGATCCAGTCGATGCCGCAAATCAGTTTTGCGCTTGACAAAGATATCGAAGAACAAATTGCATCTTTACAACTGATCCTTGCTAAGGCTAAAATAGACGAAGAAACACTCGAGTTTATTGATTTGCGATTTGATAAACCGGTGGTGAGGTTTGCCCCAAAGAAAAAATAATATGGCCAAAGACAAAATAATCTGCGGAATAGACGTTGGTTCTTCCAAAATTGCCACATTGATTGCTTCTGTTGATGAAGGAGGTAAGATTAATTTAATTGGAGTTTCTTCAATGCCCTCCAAGGGGGTAAGAAAAAATCAGGTGGTGGATATTGATGAAGCGGTCGACAGTATTACCGAATCGGTTGAAGCGGCGGAGAGAATGGCCGGGTATTCCATTTCCTCGGCTTTTGTTTCCCTGGGAGGACCGCAGGTGGAAAGCACCAATTCTCATGCCGTGGTGGCAGCGTCGGAACCGGAAGGAGAAATTAAGGAAAGCGATATTTCAAGGGTCCAGGACGGCGCCAAAGCTATTGCCATGCCATCATCCCGGGAGATTTTACATGTTATCCCCCGCACTTTTACGGTTGACGGGCAGGAAGGAATTAAAGATCCAATCGGCATGACCGGAGTGCGCCTTGAAACTGAAACCCACATTATCACCGGATCAACTACTTCCATGAGAAATCTGGTCAAATGCATTCAGGAAGTGGGGATTGATGTGGAAGAACTGGTTTTTGGCGGCATAGCTGCATCGCTTGCCGTTTTGACTGACACCGAAAAAGAACTGGGAGTGGTACTGGTTGACATAGGAGGAGAAACTACCGATGTGGTGGTATTTGTTGACGGATCAGTAGCTTATTCGGCAGTGATACCGATTGGAGCAAGACACATCACCTCGGATATGGCCGTGGGTTTGCGGGTCTCTTTGGAATCGGCGGAAAAAATCAAGCTGGCTTTGGCAAGGCAACCAAAAACTGCGGTTTTGCCCGCTTCGCGAGGCGAGCCCGAAGAGGGAGAAGAAAAGGCAGAGCCTGCCCGCAAAAAAGAGGAAGAGTTGCTGGATATTAAAGCAATAGGCATTGAGGAAGACGTGCAAAAAATTTCCAGAAAAGCAGTTGTTGACGGAATAGTCAGACCCAGATTGCAGGAAATATTTAAGTTTGTCGGCAAAGAGCTTAAAAAAAGCGGATTTGGCACTCAAGTTCCATCCGGCCTGGTCCTTTGCGGGGGAGGGGCCCAGACAGCCGGAGTTTTGGATCAGGCCAAATATGTGCTGGGTTTCCCAGCCAGAGTGGGTAAAATCGAAGGGTTGGCAGGGTTAGTTGACGAGATTGAATCTCCCGCTTTTGCCGCCGCAGCCGGTTTAATTCTTTACGGAGTCAGCCAGAAAAGTCACGGGGAAATCCGTTTGCCGGTTCTGTCCGGGAATTTGCCGCTTAAAGGTTATTTGCAAAAAGGCATTGCCCTGATTAAATCATTTCTGCCTTAAGTTAGGGTCTTGATATTGTGGATAACTATCTGTTATATTCTGCCCAGAGAACACAAAATTTATGTTAATTAAACCGGATGTGCAAAGATTTGCCAGAATTAAAGTCATTGGTCTTGGCGGCGGCGGATCCAATTCCTTAAATTCCATGATTTCTCTTCAGCAAATTCAGGGAGTGGAATTTGTGGCTGTTAATACGGACGCGCAGGCTCTGATGAATAACCAGTCCCCTACCAAGGTGCAAATAGGCGAGACATTAACCAAGGGCTTGGGTTCGGGAGGCGATCCTGAAATTGGCCGCCAGGCAGCGGATGAATCAACTCAAAAATTGCAGGATATCCTGCAGGATGCCGATATGGTTTTTCTAACAGCCGGCATGGGCGGAGGAACAGGCACCGGCTCAATTCCGATTGTGGCTCAGATTGCCCGGCAGGGTGGGGCTTTGACTGTGGCTGTTGTCACCAAGCCTTTTTCTTTTGAGGGCACCAGAAGAATGATGGTGGCGGAAGAAGGAGTGGAAACTTTAAAAGACAAGGTAGATGCGCTCATTATTATTCCCAACCAGCGGCTTTTGGAAACAGTGGAGAAAAATATGACTTTGCAGGAGGCATTTAAGCTGGCAGATTCGGTTTTGGGTCAGGGGGTGCAGGGAATTTCCGATCTGATTGTGATGCCAGGTTTGATTAACGTGGATTTTGCGGACGTGAAGACCATCATGAGCAATGCCGGATCTGCCCTGATGGGGATTGGAGTGGCCGGGGGAGAAAACAGAGCCTCTGCGGCAGCCAGAATGGCTATTTCCAGTCCTTTGCTGGAGGTTTCGATTGAGGGAGCCAAGGGGGTTTTGTTTAACATTGTGGGCGGACCGGATCTGTCCATGACAGAAGTAAATGAAGCAGCCCAAATTATTGCCCAGGCGGCAGATCCCGATGCCAATATTATCTTTGGAGCCACTATCAAAGAAGATCAGCTTGATCAGATTAAAGTGTCGGTGATAGCCACCGGTTTTGACGAGACCAGAAGAAGATTGCGGGAATATGTGGGCACGGGAATTGGTTCAGCTTCTTTGGGAACTCAACCTCAATCCTGGACGCAACCGCCGGCTCCTGCTACAGACGAGGAAGAACTTCCTCAAGAAGCAGAAGAAAGCGGGGAAGAAAAAGAGAAGGAAAGAGAAAAAGAGGAAGAAGACCTGGAAATCCCCGCATTTTTAAGGAGTAACAGGTAATATGTTTGGCAATAGGATTGAATTTGAAAGTGATGATGATCTAGAAAAGAGATACGAAAGAGGTATGAGAAGAATACAAAGAAACTATGAATTTCTTTGGGATTTAAGAGTAGCATTTTTTGGGATGAGGTTGCTCGATCCTTTAGTTGATTGGGCGCTGAGACAATTAAGCAATTATGAGATTGAAGATATTGGCCGAAGAAGATTTTTTAGAGTTACGAATTTTTTTAGAATACCATTACCTTCAATCCACCCATAAAATAATAAACTTTTTCGACTGGTCTCACAATGTATATTCTGGTAGAATATTTTCATGAAGTTTAAACAAGTTTCATCACAAATTGATTTTCCGGCGATGGAAAGGGAATTGCTGGATTATTGGTATAAACAAGGTATTGTAGAAAAATATTTGCATCGGAATGATAAGTCCGAAAAGAAGTTTTCTTTTTTGGATGGGCCGATTACGGCCAACAATCCCATGGGGGTTCATCATGCCTGGGGCAGGACATATAAAGATTTATGGCAGAGATTTTGGAATATGCGGGGATATAAACAACGTTTTCAAAATGGTTTTGATGAACAGGGACTTTGGGTGGAAGTTGAAGTTGAAAAAGAACTTGGTTTTAAAAATAAAAAGGATATTGAAAAGTTTGGCATAGATAAATTTGTTAATCTTTGCAAAGCCCGTGTTAAAAAATTTGCCGCCGTTCAAACAGAACAATCCAAAAGGCTGGGTTATTTTATGGATTGGGACAATTCTTATCATACTTCATCAGATGAAAATAATTATGCCATTTGGAATTATTTAAAAGTAGTGCATGAAAAGGGTTGGTTATATAAGGGAAGAGATTCGGTGCCTTGGTGCCCAAGATGTGGCACAGCTATTTCCCAGCATGAGATTTTGACAGAAGAATATCAGGAGATTATTCATGATAGCGTTTATTTTAAGCTGCCGATTCGCGGCAGAAAGAATGAATACCTGCTGGTTTGGACCACTACCCCTTGGACTATCCCTGCCAATGTGGCAGTTGCAGTTGATCCCAAAAAAGATTATTTGAAAATTAAAGAGGGAAAAGAATATTTTTATATTCAAAAAAGGAGAGCCAAAGTTTTAGGTTTTAGCAAGGGCGAGCAAATTTCCGGCAAAAATTTGGTTGGTTTGGAATATGACGCTCCTTTTGATCATCTGCCGAGGGTAAAGAAAGGATTGGGAGAATATACTCACAGAGTAGTTGAAAATGACGAATTGATTTTGCCAATAAGCGAGGATGAAGGGACAGGATTAGTTCATGTGGCCACCGGTGCCGGAACTGAAGATTTTCGTCTGGGATTAAAACTCAATTTGCCGGTGATTGAGGTGATTGACGAGGAAGCTAATTATTTAGATGGAATGGAAAGTTTAAGCGGTCAAAATGCCAAACTTAAGCCACAGTTAATCACCGGCAGTTTTTTGTTCAAGACTGAAAAAATTAAGCACCGCTACCCCACTTGCTGGAGGTGTAAAACAGAACTGGTATGGAGAGTTGTGGATGAGTGGTATATAGCCATGGACCGAAAACCCATTTACAGACAGCAGATGATCGAGGTGGCCAAAAAAATTAATTGGATTCCAAAATGGGGTTTGGATAGAGAGTTGGACTGGTTAAAAAATATGCATGACTGGTTGATTTCCAAGAAGAGATACTGGGGACTTTCCCTGCCGATTTGGGAATGCCGGAAATGCGGAAATTTTGAGGTGATTGGCAGCAGGAAGGAACTTAAGGAAAAAGCAGTTAGGGGTTGGAACGAGTTTGATGGTCACTCGCCTCATCGGCCGTGGATTGATCAGATTAAGTTGAAGTGTTCAAAATGCGATGAAATGATTGTCAGAGTTCCTGATGTAGGTAATCCCTGGCTTGATGCGGGGATTGTGCCTTTTTCCACCATGCCAAGCGAGTGGTTTCCGGCTGATTTTATCACGGAGAGCTTTCCGGGGCAGTTTAAAAATTGGTTTTATTCGCTGATTGCCATGAGCACTGCCTTAAAAAACGAAAATCCTTTTAAAAACCTGCTTGGTTTTGCATCCCTGCGGGATGAAAAAGGAGAAGAAATGCATAAATCCAAAGGGAATGCTATTGAATTTAATGAGGCAGCGGATAAAATTGGCTCGGATGTTATGAGATGGATGTATCTCACGCAAAATCCGGAATCTAATTTGCATTTTGGTTACAGTGTAGCATCGGAAACCAAAAGAAGGTTCTATTTAATTTTATGGAACTGCTATAAATTTTTCGTTGATTATGCAAATTTGGCTAATTTCACCTCCAAGGAGTCAAGGCCCACCTTGGAGGTGTCTAATGTGTTAGATAAATGGATTTTGGCAAGACTTAATGAGGTGATTTTTTTGGTTAATGATAAATTGGAAAAATATGATGCTTCAAGTGCCTCAAGAGCAATAGAAGATTTTGTAGTGGCGGATTTGTCAACCTGGTACATCAGACGATCAAGGGGAAGAGACGCTGCCTTGAATGTTTTATATGAGGTGCTGGTTACTTTATCGAAACTTCTGGCTCCTTTTACTCCATTTATAGCCGAGGAAATGTATAAAAATTTAACCGGAGATGAATCTGTGCATTTAACAGATTATCCTTTGGGAGATCAAAATTTGTTGGATGAAGATTTGGTAAATGATATGCAAGCAGTTCGGGCAGTTGCAGAATTAGCTCATGCTACAAGAAAAGAAGCAGGGATTAAATTAAGACAACCACTATCTTCGTTAAAATATACTCTGGCCAAAAAATTGGACGAAAAATTGGAAGAGATATTAAAGAATGAGGTAAATGTGAAGGAAATTAAGTTTGAAAAATCCTCTACAAAAGAATCCAAAGTAGAATTGAATACAAAAATTACTCAAGAGTTGAAAGAGGAAGGGGAAGCACGGGAGCTAATCAGAATGATCCAGCAGGCAAGAAAAGACCAGAATTTGACCTTGGTGGATAAAACAAAGATTACTGCGCCTTCCTGGCCGAAAAAATTTGAAAAGGAAATTTTACGCTCCAGCGCTTCCTTATCAATTCAAAAAGGTCCGGAATTTAAAGTTTTAAAAGCCAAATAATGAAATTTTTTTCTTCTTTGAACCCGACTCTGACTATTTGCTCCATGCTGCTTTTATCCATAGCTGTTTTGGTGATTTATTCATCTTCCAAGGAGCTGGCCGTATTTCAATTTATATTTGCTTTGGTAGGTATAACTGTCTATTTCTTGATTTCCCGGTTTGACTACAGATCAATTAGAAATTTGATTGTCCCCTTTTACTTTGTGGTGCTAACTTTGCTCCTGGTGGTGGCAATTTTGGGTTTTGAAACCCGGGGATCGGTCAGATGGATTCCTTTGGGAGTGATTAATTTGCAGCCTTCGGAACTGGCCAAACCTGTGCTGATTTTGCTGCTGGCCAATTTCTGGTCCAAAAATCAGCCGATATGGTCAAATATCGCAAGGAGCCTTTTTTGGACTATCCCCTTGGCTGTTTTAATCTTTAATCAGCCTGATCTGGGTACTACCCTGACCATCCTGGCTATCTGGCTGGGCATGCTTTTTGCCTCCAAAGTATCGGTTAAAAAAATTGCCCTTCTTTTCCTGGTGATTATTTTAACTTTTCCGGCGGGTTGGTTTTCCTTGAGGGATTATCAAAGAGAGCGCCTGATCGGTTTTTTGGATCCTCACTCGGATCCTTTGGGCAGAGGTTATAATGTTATTCAATCAACTATTGCCGTGGGTTCGGGTGAGCTGCTCGGCCGGGGTTTGGGCAGGGGAACCCAGTCGCGCCTGCAGTTTTTACCGGAATTTAGGACCGATTTTATTTTTGCCTCAATTGCCGAAGAAATGGGTTTTGTGGGCTCGTTTCTCATTTTAATCATTTATCTGGTGATGATTGTTTATTGCTTAAAAATTGCCGCAGCCTCTATTGACGCATTTGGATTTTTGCTTTCTATCGGGGCGGTTTCCATGTTGCTGTTTCAGGTGGTTGTTAACATAGGCATGAACATTGGTCTGGTGCCAATCACGGGCATTACTTTGCCCTTAATTTCTTATGGTGGCAACTCCCTGATTGCCACCATGATTGTTTTGGGGTTAGTTGCATCAGTTGCCAGATACAAAAGAAAGGAGTAATATTAGTTCCTATGATAGATTATGCGGTTTGTGAGATTGCAGGAAAACAATATAAAGTAGTTCCGGGCCAGCCTTTGACAATTGTCGGTAAGTTATCTGCCAAAGTATTATTACTGTCCGAGAACGGCAAGATTAAAGTCGGCCACCCGTATTTGAAGGAAAATTTAAGTTTCAAATCTTTGGGAGAAATAAAAGGGGAAAAGATCAGGGTGGCAAAATTTCGCGCCAAGGCTAATTACAGAAGAATAAAGGGATACAGATCAAAATTGACTCAAGTGGTTTGGGATGTGAAAAATCCTACTTGATTTATTTTTTCACAATATATATACTCCTCTCATGGCTCACAAGACAGGCGGCGGAAGTACCAGAAAAAATAAGGATTCCATTTCCAAAAGATTGGGAGTCAAAAGATTTGGCGGAGAAAAAGTAGTATCCGGCCATATTCTGGTGCGCCAAAAAGGCAATAAGTTTTATCCTGGCCCGGGCGCCAAACAGGGCAGCGATTATACTATCTTTGCCACTGTCGCAGGTCAGGTTAAATTCCTTAAAAAGCAAAGTAAAATGTTAGTGGCTGTAACTTAAAAAATGGAAAACGAGCAAACATATCAGCTGGAAATAGAATTGCTTCAGCCAAATCCTTTGCAGCCAAGAGGTTTAATCAGCCCCGAATCCCTGGCCGAACTGGCAGAATCAATCAGAACCCATGGGGTGCTGGAGCCTTTGGTGGTGGCCAAGACTCCGGCCGGTTATCAGATTATTGCCGGAGAGCGGCGCTGGCGGGCTGCCAAACTGATCGGGTTATCCCAGGTGCCGGTGATTATCCGCGAAACTTCCCCCCAGGGCATGCTGGAGATGGCCATAGTGGAAAATGTGCAAAGAATTGATTTAAATCCGCTGGAGCGGGCTCAAGCCTACAGAAGATTAATGGATGAATTTAATTTGACCAATGGCGAGATTTCCTTGCGGGTATCCAAAAGTCCCTCATATATTTCCAATACCATCAGGCTTTTGACTTTGCCGGATGCTTTAAAAGATGCCCTGATGTCCGGGGCCACCACCGAGGGGCATGTACGGGCCCTGTCCGCCCTGGAAGATCCGCATCTTATTATTGAAGCCTACAAAGAAGTTTTAAAAAGGAATTTATCTGTCAGGGGGACGGAGGAGCTGGTCAGGAGACTGCGGGCGCGGGTGGGACTGCCGCCCAAAAAATCGGCCGTGATTGAGGATATGCATATTATTTCGGAAGAGATTGACAATATTGAACAGAGCCTGGGTAGTGTCCTGTCGCGGTTTGCCAAAACTCAAGTTAAGCTTGAGCAAACAGGCAAAAAAGCTACCATCAGAATGTCTATAGAAGGAGCGCCCGATGAAACAATAGAGATTTTAAAAGATTTACAACAGGCCATTTCCGGTTATTTTAACCTCAAAGCTTAATCAAGCCAAAGTTTGAAGGAGGCCAGTATCTGAAAAAGGCTTTTCCCACGATTTCCGCTCTGGTTACCCCTCCCCATTCCCGGGAATCGGAAGAATGGCTGCGATTGTCTCCCAGTACAAAATATTGATTTGGACCGACTTTAATGCTTTGTCCTTCCGATAAAAATGCTCCGGAGCGGGTTTGCAGATCAGGGGGGAGATAAGTTTCCGGCAGAGCCCGGTCGTTAACAAAGACCTCTCCTCCTTCTATTTTGATAGTGTCACCGGGTATGGCTAGAATTCTTTTGATAAAATCCTGCGATTCATCCCGGGGATTTTTCAAAACAATGATGTCTCCCTGTTGGGGCGCTCCCAAACGGTAACCTAATTTATAAGTCAGGATATAGTCGTTGTTTCTAAGAGTAGGCAGCATGGAGTTGCCGGAAACTTTGTGGGGTTGGGCCACAAAAAGATAAATAATGGTAAAAATGGCCCCGAAAATTACCAGAGTCTGAATTAAATCTATGACATGATCTTTTAAATTGCCAAAAAAACCTTTATTTGCTTCTCCCAGAAAGATGGGGTTGCCTTGATCCATCCTCCCATTATTGCAAAATATCAACTTGAGATGCAAGAGGGTTGAATGGTAAAATGTGGGTGAAGGACTCGTAGCGCAGTGGTAGCGCGCCTCGTTCACATCGAGGAGGCCAGAGGTTCAAATCCTCTCGAGTCCACACCCTTAGGGTGTGTAACACGAATGAGAAAAATTTTACAACAATCCTCCTGGCTGTTTTTGGCGCAAGGGTTGGGCAGGGTCATTGGCTTTTTTTATACCATTTTTCTGGCCAGGACTTTGGGAGTGGAGGACTTTGGGATTTATGCCGTGGCTTTGGCTTATTACTCGCTTTTTGCCGGACTGGCCGATTTTGGATTCAGCAGATTTTTGATCAGGGAACTGGCCAGAGGCGCTGTGAGGCCAGCGCAGGTTTTCTCCCATGTGGCCATTTTACGCTTGACCATCACTTCTTTATTATTTGCCGTATTTTCCATAATTCTTTATATTCTTGATCCTGATAAATTGAGAGTTCATATTTCTCTGCTGGCTGTTTTGACAGTTTTGCCGGCCTCAATTACTCAAACTCTGGACGGCATTCTGATTGCCAAACAAAAAATCAAAATTTCCGCTGTCTCCCTTGTTTCCCTGAATTTATTCACTGCAGGCGCGGGACTTTTTTTAATTATGTCCGGTTTTGGAGTAAACGGGGCAGTGGCAGCCTTAATTTTGGGCCAGTTGATTTATTTAATCACGCTTTTGTTTTTTCTGAGGAAACAGCGCATATCTTTGCTTTCGGTTGTCAAAGGAGTTCATTTAAAGCAGGTGTTGACAGGATCGCTGCCTTATGGCCTCCTGGCCATTTTGGGCCTGATTTATTTCAGGATTGATACCCTGATGTTATCTTATATGCGGGGGAATTTTGAAACCGGCATTTATGGAGCCGCATACAAATTTTTGGAGGCGATTATTTTTATTCCGGGAGCTTTTTCTGTTGTCCTTTTTCCAACTTTGGCAAAGCTGCATGATGGGAATATCGAAGAGATGAAAAAGATTTACTTTAAGAGTATGAAACTGATGGTTGTTTCAGGAATAATGTTACTCATTGCTTATTTTTTTATTCTACCCGAAGTAATTAGATTCTTTTTGCCGCAATATTTGGAAGCAACCGATGCTATCAAAATACTTTCCTTTTCCATACCATTTATCTTTATGGCTACCCCCGGAGTTCAGGTGATGCTTTCATCGAATAAGTATTTAAAAGAAGTAATTTATTTTTCGAGTTTGACAGTAGTATTTAACATTGTTTTCAACTTGATCTTTATTCCCAAATTTGGATTTAGAGCGGCCGCCTGGATTACTGTAGTTTCAGACATCATGTCATTTATGTTATTTTACCTGCTGATAAACAGGAAAATATTTGCTATCAAAAAATGAGTTCGAATATTTATGCAAACATCGCCAGGCGTTTCGGCTTGTCCCCAACCCAACTTAAAATTGTTGAACTGGTTGGTAGCGGTAAAGAGATTTTGGAGATTGGTTCTGCCACAGGCTATATGACAAAAAAATTTATCAAAAATAGATGCATTGTTGATATTGTAGAAATTGACGAAACCGCAGCGGCGAAAATTAAACAACCGGCAAGGAAAGTTATCAGAGATTCAATAGAAAATCCGGCAGTTTTTAAAAAGCTAAATAAAAGTTATGATTTCATAATCATGGCAGATGTTTTGGAACACCTTATTAATCCGGAACAGGTTTTAAGAAGACTGCTGATGATTGCCAAATCTCATACCAAGCTATTGATTTCACTTCCCAATATTGCCAGTTGGACAGCTAGGAAACAGTTATTTTTTAAAGGAGATTTTGAATATCAAGATTCCGGTTTACTGGATAAAACTCATTTGCATTTTTATACCGTTAATACTTTACCAAAGATGTTAGCGAAAAACGGTTGGCAGGTAGAGAGGGTAATCGGTACTATCACCAGACTGCCGTTTGAAAATTTCATTGGTAAAATACCGCTTTTGAGACAAAAACTGGTAGAGAAATACAAGAATCTTTCTTATTACCATTTTTTAACGATCGCACATAAATGATTAAAGCATCTGTGATTATCCCTAACTGGAATGGTGAAAGTTTACTTCAAGATTGTTTAAAATCGCTGGAGAGGCAGAGCTTTAAGGATTTTGAAATAATTTTGGTTGATAACGGTTCAACAGATAATTCCATAGATTTCACAGAAAAGAATTTTCCTCAAGTTAATATAGTGAAACTTCAAAAGAATTTCGGTTTTGCCAAAGCTATTAATACAGGAGCTAAAAAATCTTTGGCAGATTATGTAGTTTTTTTAAATAATGATACGGAGGTTGATAAAGATTGGTTAAAAAATTTAATTGCTTGCGCTAATTGCCACCCCGAAGTTATTTCCGTAAATTCTAAATTATTAAATTTTCAAAATAGAAAAATAATAGATGGGGTAGGGATTTTAGTTAATGAGGTGGGACAGGCAAGATCAATAGGTTGGCAAGAGCAGGACAAAGGGCAATTTGAAAAAGAGCAATATATTTTTGGAGCAACAGGAGGAGGCTCTCTTTTTAGAAAGGCGGATTTTGTTAATGCAGGAGGATTTGATGAAAATTATTTTATGTATTCGGAAGAAGTAGACCTTGCTTTTAGAGCGCAGTTTCTAGGGTATAAATCTATTTTTTGTCCAAAAGCTGTGGTTTATCACAAACATAAAGCTACAGCCAGAAAAATGCCCCAACACATTGAATATTGGCAATTTAGAAATATGACTCAAACTATTATTAAAGATTTTCCTGTCTCATTAATTCTAAAAAACTGGCGGTGGTTAAAAATTTTACTGGTGCATATTAATACTATTTTTTATCAATTAAAAAATGGTTTCTTCTGGCCGCCCGTTGCTGGCGATCTCTGGATACTTTTTCATTTATCCTATCTGCTTAAACAAAGAAAAAGGATTCAATCAACAAAAAAAGTAACTGATAGTTATATTGAAAGTTTTTTTGCAGAAAAGAAAATTACTTTTTGGGGCTTGAGGAAATAAGTATTAGCCAAAGTAAAATTGGTGGGAAAAACAAACTGTTGGCAAACAGGCTGTGAAACAAAAGTCCTGTCACTGCAGCTGTGACCAAGCCTCCTTTTCTGATTAGCAGGTATAAAAAAAACATAAAGCTCGCCAGACCTAAAATGCCAGTGGTGGCAAGAACAAACAGCAGAGAAGCGTCGTTGCCGGAGGAGCCATGGCTTTTTAAAAATTGTTCGCCTCCTAAGTCAAATTCCGCAAGAGCGAAGCGGTAGGCGTTAAAACCTACTCCAAGCAGGGGATGTTTTTCAAAAATTTGCCATCCCTGCTGCCAGGTATTAAGCCGCAGCGAAGCCGACTCTGCTCTATCAATATTTCTGGGCTGGGACACTGCCAGGGTATAGAGAAAAAATCCCGACATCAATCCGGCAAAAAGCGCCAGAGTGATAATTTGCAGCTTTAATGATTTTTGCAACCAGGCCAATGTGGAAAAACTGATTAAAAACATGCCATAGCTTGATCGGGAAAAGGTCAGCAAAAGCGCCAGATACACCACCCAAAACCATAAAGACGGTCGGGGCAGCAGCAAAAGCGTTAAGACCAGAAAAGCCCCGGTAAAATTGGGGTCCAAAAAAGTGGAAACCAGCCTGAAATAATGGGGATCCCAACCCAAAATTGTCAAGAAACTTAAATCCGGCAGGATGATAATCTGCAACAGGCCCAAAACGGCCAGGGCTACCCCGGCCAGTCTGAGGGGAGGCAGGTTAAAGGAAATCCAGGCAAACATAATATAAAACAAAAATCTCGCAATGTAAGAGAAACTGACGAGAATTTGGGGCAAAGTTAATTTCAAGGGAGAAAATGTCAGAGAAAGTATAGCTATTAGTCCAAACAGTATAGCTCCCATAATAAAAGCAGGCGGCTTTTTGAGCTTAAATTTTAGTTTTAACAGATGAAAAATGACAAAGCCGGTAATAAAAAGGTCCAAAAGATTTATTGATCCCGGGCCAAAAGGAAAACGGATGAGCTGGCCGGCAGTGATGGCCAGGGTGAAAATGACAGCTAATTTACTCATTTGAAAATTACTCTTCTTTGGATCTCGGTTGTATTAGTGGCCTGATCCTGGCTTCTGACAGTTAAAATGTTTTCTCCCTCGTTCAGAGAAAAGTCCAGGGAAAAAGTGCCGTCCGGGTTGATAATTGCCTGTACTTCATTGACAAAAACCCTGGCTTGAGCTTCGGTTTTGCCGGAAACTTTCACTTTTTTATCCCCCTGGACTTCTTTGTTGTCTTCCGGTTCATAAATCTCCAGAAGTGGCTTGTCATTGTCATAAAAAATTTTAATTGTTTTAGAAGGCAGGCTCTCGGTGTCTTTCTCTCCGGTTTTGCCAAAGATTGCATTAGTCCCCAGAGTTAAGGAAATATTGGATACTTCAAAGCTGCCGTCTTCTTTACTCTCGGTTTCGCCAGCCTGGCTTTCATCAACAAAAATTAGAACCTTTGTTTTTGGAGTTGCATAACCCTTAACGGATATTTGTCCGGAGTTGGTGGCCTCGTAGGGAATGTTTAAAACAGGAGGAGCCAGAGAAGTTTTGACAGATTTGGAGATGGCAGGGGAGGGCGGTTTGAACAGATTTGCGACAAACGAAAGTCCGTTAATAAAGCCGGGTAATATCCAGGTGATAGTGGCATAGATTAAAAAAGCCGTAATGATTAATGTGGCCATAAATCGGAAACGGGCCTTTTTGGCCAAACGCCTGTGTGATCTTCTTGATCGGTAGTATGACATTCTAACTTTAAGTATATACCAAATCTGGTAGAATATGAGAAGCTGCGGGTGTAGTTGATCGGTTCAACGCTACCTTCCCAAGGTAGAAAGGGCGGTCCGACTCCGCTCACCCGCTCATGTGCCGGCCTAGCTCAATGGTAGAGCACTGTTTTCGTAAAGCAGGAGTTGAGAGTTCGATTCTCTCGGCCGGCTCTAGTTAGTTGTTTCCATTAGTCCTTGTCTGGCTATTTGGTTTTGCGGATCAAGGTTTAATGCCTGTTCAAAAGCCTGTTTGGCCTGTTGTTTATCGCCCAGGGTTAGGTAAAGTATCCCCAGATTGTTCCATAGATTGGGGATTTTGGGAACGATGGCAAGGCCTTTTTTGATATTTTCCAAGGCCAGCTCGTATTGAGCTTTTTCATAATAAATGGCCGCCGTATTTTGATAAGATTGCCAAAGCTTAGGATTAAACCGAATAGCCATCTGGTAATTTTCCAGGGCTTTGTCAAGATTTCCCAGCTCCCGGTAGGTATTGGCCAGATTGTGATAAGCATCGCCATAATCCGGTTTTAAGGCAATGGCTGTTTGAAATTCCTGCAAAGCTCTTTGTTTATCTCCCCGGCGGCCGTAAACATCCCCCAAATTATTGTGGTTATTGGGGCTGGACGGTGAAGTTTTGCCTGCCGCTATCCACAAATTGTCTTCATTTTTCCAGTCAATGTTTCTCATAATTGTTCTGACTGATAAAGCAAGAAGAGCCAGAATAAAAAGCAAGATAATAATTTGTTGATATTTCTTGAATTTAAGTATTGCAAGGGTTAAAACAGCAAAAATCCCCAGAGAGGGTAAATAAAGATACCGTTCGGCCACTACCCAGTTCCATCTGAAAGGATTGAGGGTTGGCAAGAGAGCCAGCAGAAAAAAGGACAGCCAGAAAAACACGGACTTCTCTTTTTTGAAAAAGAAAAAAATGGAGGCGAAAAATGCCAGAGTGAACAAGGCTCTTGCGGCCAGCTGGACAGGACCAAATGCCAGCTCCGAATGATAAAGGGTTAAAACGGCCGGCCAGAAAATAAGCTCGAAATATGTGGATATGGCAACCACAACGACCAATAGTATATTATCGGTGCCTTTTTCCTGATAATGCACCGACTGTAAGGTAGTAGTTCTCTCCGGCAAGGCCCCCAGATTAATAAAAAAATAAGCAATGGAAATTGCCAGAAAGAGAAAGATCTTGCCCCAATTTTTTTTGAGATTACCAAAGCAATATTCATAAAGGGGAAAAACCAAAAATAAAGCCAGAGGCATGACCGGATGGGACATGAAAGATAGAAGATAGAAAATAGAAGATAGAAGATAGAAAAATTTCTTTTTTTCGGAAAGGATGTAGAAGATAAAAGACAACAAAAAGAAGAATGTGTATTGGGGGTAGGTGCCGCCGGAAATCCACACCACTGCTTCGGAAATGGCCGGATGGACGGCAAAAACGGCAGCTGTCACCAACGCCAGTTTTCTGGAGCGATAAAGCAAATTTAGCAGGGTATAGATTAAAAGCACGCTGCCGGCATGAAAAAAATAATTTATCACGCGGAAGGCAGCCGGATTTAAGCCGCCCAGATGAAAACTCAACCAGTACAGAATCAACCGGATAAAGCCGAAGGGGTGGGTAAAGATGTAGCTGAACCGCCCCACATCGGGATTTTTAACTATTTCCGCCAGGTCATCGGAGAGAAAGTCGTTAGTCAGGGAGTTAGCATAGGCGGCAATGATCAGAATAATCAGTATGAAGATCGGCAGCCGGTGATTTTTGAACATGCTTTTATGATAGCATACGCGCTAAAGTTTAGCGGGGGATTTTTAAGACCTGGCCGGGCAATATCAGATCCGGATTTTGGATGTCGTTGGCGGCTGCCAGCCTGGGATAGGCCATAATGTCGCCGTATGCCCTGGCGGCAATGGTAGAGAGCCAGTCGCCCTCTATCACGGTATAGGAATCTTCAGTTATTTTGGGACCCCAGATGGTGGTATCACCGCCGCCGGTGGCGGTTTCTGGTGCGTCGGTGGCGGCCGGTTTTTCTTCCAGTTTGGGAATTTGCAATACCTGGTCCACTTCAATGGCATTTTCATTAGTTAAGTTATTTTTCTTTACTAATTCATTGTATTTGTAGCCGTCCTGATAGTATTTTTCCGCAATCAGAAACAGGGTATCACCTTCTTTGACAGTATATTGGCCGGGAAGATTTTCCACGGATACATCTGCCTGTTCTTCCTGACTGGTTTGTTGAGCAGGGCCTAAATCTTCTTTGCCCTTGTTAAAGTAATTAAAGATTAGTACTCCTGCCACCAGAATAATTAAAGCTCCCAGCACCATGCTCAATTTGGATTGATTTGACTGGGTTTGCTCGCTTATTTTATTCCAGTAGGATCCGTTTTCCTGCTCCGGTTTTATTTCTGAAGATTTCTTTGCCATTTGTTTATGGGCAGTTTGAGCAGATTGTTCAATCTGTTTTTAAACCATTACGAGCAGATTGTCAAGAGGGCAAATGCGGGCTCCTTGAGCACCTGTATAAAAGCTTAATATATCAATATAAAATTCTGCAAAATCTAGGATATAATATAAGGGATGATCAATACACCCGCTAAATAATTTTATTTGACGATAGATTACTGTGGAATTCCTGTTTGCAGAAAATGATTAAATGCTTCTAAATCCCCAGTTGTAGCAGTTTGCATACTTCTTCGTAGCTGAGAACCAAAGGCTTGATTGATAAAACTGGGTACAGGTTTGTCTAATACTCCTGGTACATCTGAATATTCATTAACAGGGTTACCATAAGGATGAAGAAAACTGCTTTCTCTAAGAAGAGGTAGTCTCATATGTTGAAAAGGGCTTATTTGGGGAAGATCCCCGGTACAAAATGGAGGATGAACCGGTTCTGTGGTTACTAAAGTTGCAACACCTAAGCCAATATTTCCTTTTACAGCTAGTACTAAAGAGCGTTTCCAATTAAAGGCATTCATTAAACCACCAGTTGGCTTACCATCTATATCTACCGCATAAATCTCATTCGTATGAACAGGGATATTAAAATAGAGCCCTAAAATTTTTCTAATTACAACACCATAACTATCATGGTAGTGTGTAGCTTTAATGGTAACTACATCATCGGTTATAGTTCGTAGTCTTTCAGATAGTTCAGGTTTATTTTGCCATATATCAAGATTATCCAGCGGTAAATTTAACCATCTCGATTGAAATCCTTTTATAAAAACACCCTGTTTTTCTGTTAAACTTTTTACAGTATGTGCTAGTTCAATTTTAAGATCTTCTTCAGGTGACCTTTTCATTCGACCCATAGTTTATCATATGTGAGCTTAATTGTCAACAACATATAGGGGGAAGTGGACTGAACTTGCGGGGCCGACGGGAATCGAACCCGCTATCTTCTCCGTGACAGGGAGACGTGATGACCGGTTCACTACGGCCCCAACTTCTGATATATTAGCATTATGGATCTTTCTAATCAACAGGTTGCCAAAATTTTGCGGGGGGTGGCTGCCGCCTATAACATTAAGAAACAGGGTAACATTTTTCAAATCAGGGCTTATGAAAATGCCGCAGATGCTATTGAACATTCCACCTCGGAGGTCAGGGATTTATGGGAAGAAGGTAAATTAAATGAAATCCCCGGTTTGGGCCAAAAATTGCAGGGGTATCTGGAAGAACTTTTTAAAACCGGTCATGTGAAGCATTTTGATGAAGTAAAAAAAGGACTAAAACCCATCTTCTTTGAATTATTGGATGTTACGGGGATTGGACCTAAAACTGCCCAAAAATTAGTTAAATCAGGAGTAGTAAATCTTGGTAGCTTAAAAAGTAAAATTATTAAAAGCGATAGAATGCTTTTGCCATATGCTTTTGCGCAAGCCCAAAAAATACTAAATTATCTAAAGAAAAATAAAGATGTTTTAGAAACTCACTTCTTAGGTTCTCTTCGGAGAATGGTAGCTACAGTAGGGGATTTGGATTTTTCAGCTTCAAGCAAAAATCCCAAAAAAGTGGTTGATTATTTTTGCCAGATGCACGGTGTTACCCGAATCATGGATCAGGGTGAAAATAGAGCCACCTTAATTTTACATTCAGGATTGCAGGTGGACTTATTAGTTGGACGGCCGGAAAGCTACGGGGCACTTTTGCAACATTTTACAGGCTCTAAGGCACATAATATACATCTTCGGATTATCGCGCAAAGTAAAGGATTATCCTTATCGGAAAAAACAAATGCTCAAACAGAAGAAGAATTTTATAAACTGCTGGGGATGCAAGTACCGCCGCCGGAAATAAGGGAAGATACAGGGGAAATAGAGGCATCTTTAAATCATAAGCTGCCGAAACTTGTAGAAATTAAAGAAATTCGCGGAGATTTACATTTACATTCAAATTATCCCATTAAAAATCCATCACATGGACCCGGAGCTGATTCAATAGAGGATATGGTAAAAAAGGCTGCAAGCTTGGGTTATGAGTATGTGGGTATTTCAGATCATCCGCCCGGTTTTACTGCTGTTAGTAAAGAGGAAATAATAGATTGGGTTCAAAAGAGAACAAAAGTTATTCAAACTATGAACACAAAAAGTATTCGAGTACTAAATGGACTCGAAATAGATATATTAGTCAATGGTGAGCTGTCTGTTCATGATGAAGCGTTGGAGACTTTGGATTATTGTATTGCCGGTATTCATTCAGGGCACAGAAGCGATATTACTAAAAGATTAATGCTGGCATTGCAAAATCCCCATGTAGATATTATTTCCCATCCCACTAACAGATTACTAAACGAAAGAGAGTCAAGCGAGGCAGACTGGGAAACGATTTTTAAGTATTGCGCTAAAAATCAAAAACTTCTGGAAATTAACGGTTATCCAAACAGGCTGGATTTGCGGGACGATTTGGTAAGACAGGCTCTGAAATTTGGAGTGAAGTTTATCATTAACACCGATGCTCATGAGCTGTCCCAGATGGATAACATGAAGTTTGGAGTCTCTGTTGCCCGACGCGGCTGGGCAGAAAAAAAAGATGTTGTTAATGCTTGGAACTGGGAAAAACTTTCTATTTGGCTTAAAATACACGATTATGAATGAATCATTCATTGATAGATATACTCAAGAAGTAGCTAGCTCTTTGGCTTGGCGCAGTCCGGAAGCCCAACAATTTTATGTAGTTTTGTATTCGCATACACCTCGTGATGAACCAAGAAAGAGAGCAATCTGGCCTGTGGGAAGAGAACAATTATTATTACCTGATTGGGCGGGAACGATGATGCGATCTATTGGTAGAGGTTATGACTATCTTTCGCTTGGGTCGCGGGTTTTAATGGAAGATGCTTTTTGGCACATACCTATGATCGACTTTGAGACCAAAAATCAAGAACAAGCATTAAGAACTTTAGTTGAATTATCTCTACCATATGGATATTTGGCAGATTCAGGAGATTCATTCCATTACATAGGATCACATTTGATTTCAGAACCGGGATTTAGAAGACTACTTCGAGAACTAAGAAAAAATTGTAGAGACTTAGGAGTTGATAGGGCATGGGTTGAATATTTATCTATGGATAGAGGAATGTTTGAATTAAGGCTAACAAGCGGCCCGGAAAAAATCAAAACACCAACAGTCATAGCTATACACGAACTTAGAGCTAACGGGAAACAGATAGAATCTGATAGGCATTATGGCACAAGAAGAATGCAGTAAATATTGTTTGCATTATTTTAAAAGAGGGAGTAAAATAAAATCATGATAATTTATATTCTGATTGGAGCAGTTGTTTTAATGCTTTTATGGCTTTTAGCGACTTCAGATTGATGTGCAGCTTAAAAGGCGGTCTTCTTTAATTCCCAATCTGGTGGAAGCAGTTAAGGGCTATGTTAAACACGAAAAAGGGGTTTTGGAAGAGGTGACCAAAGCCAGAACTACTTTGATGAATGCCAAAAACCCCCATGAGGCGGCCAGCGCAGATAATATGCTGACAGGAGCGCTAAAATCACTTTTTGCGGTGGCGGAAAATTACCCTAATTTAAAAGCCTCGGAAAATTTTAAAGCGCTGCAGGATGAGCTATCAGACACCGAGACCAAAGTGGCTGCTTCCCGCCAGTTTTATAACACTAACGTGCTGGACTTAAATAATTCCCTTGAACAATTCCCCAGCAGTCTGGTCGGCCAGTGGTTTAGTTTTACCAAAGAAGACTTCTTCAAAGCAACTGATGAAGAAAAAAAAGAAGTAGAGGTTAAGTTTTAATCATGCCTGATCCTGAAAGAAGGGGAAATTTTTTAACAAGAGCTTTAGGTATTGAAGCTTATAGACACTCCGTGGCGGATGATTTGAGCATCACTTGGCGGAGGCTAAATCAAGGTAGGAGTAGGTTCGACGGTGGATTATCTGCTCTTGTACATTTAATGATTCCCTTGAGTGAAGTAATTATAAGACCTGATTCAGATGTAACAAGCAGAAGACTTTATTTATCCGCAGGAGCAGATTTAGCTGCTAATACAATTGCTTATGGTATAGCCCATTATATAGATCCTCTAGCTGGTTTAGGTTTCAAGGTGGCATATAATTTGGGAGTAGAAGCAGTACCAGATGCATTAAGAGCAGTGAGAAGAAGATTTAAGCCACCTGAAATGGCTTCATGAATGTGCTAGAATAAGCGCATGGCCACTGTTAATACTGCATGGGATCATCGGGGATCTAATATTTTCAAAACCTGGCTGATCATGTTTTTCTTTTCCCTTTTTGCCGTGGCTGTGGTTTATATTATTTCCCTTGGCCTGATCATTGCCGGGGTGATGAATTTTGTGTCCTATTTTTACTCCGACAAAATAGTTTTGGGTCTGTCCGGTGCCAAACCCATTAAAAAGCAGGATAATCCGGAGCTTTTTAGAACTGTAGAAAATCTTTGCATTGCCGCAGGTTTACCCACTCCTAAAGTTTATATCATCAATGACTCTGCCCCTAATGCTTTTGCTACAGGCAGAGATCCCAAGCACGCCGCCATTGCCTTTACCTCGGGCATTTTAGAAAAATTAAATAAACAGGAATTGGAAGGGGTCACAGCCCATGAACTTTCCCATGTGGGTAACAGGGATACTTTGGTAATGGCAGTGGTGGCAATTCTGGCAGGTATGATTGCCATTTTGTCCGATTTTTTCCTGCGTTCTCTGTGGTTTGGCAGAAGCCGGGATAGAGGCGGGGGATTGTATATGGTTTTGGCAATTGC
>JACPEZ010000040.1 GCA_016183225.1 Candidatus Daviesbacteria bacterium | reverse complement strand
TGGTTTTTGCCAATGATGAGATTTACCATGTTTTTAACAGAGGAGTAGAAAAAAGACCAACTTTTGTAAATAAGTGGGCATTGAAAAGAGCAATGCTAACCCTGGATTATTACAGATTTGCCAAATTACCCATCAAGTTATCCAAATTCTTAATCCTTCCAAATTCTGACCAAACAAAATTATTGGAAAGCATTAAAAAAGATTGCGAAAAACTAGTAGAAATCATCTGCTTTTGCCTAATGCCTAACCATTTTCATTTTATGCTTAAACAAAAACTTGATAACGGAATTTCTATATTTATTTCAAACTTTACCAATAGTTATACAAAATATTTTAATATCCGAAACGAGCGGGTAGGGCCACTTTTTCAAGGTACATTTAAAGCAGTCAGGATCGGATCCGAGGAACAATTAATTCATGTTTCAAGATATATCCATTTAAATCCAGTTTCATCATTCCTAATTGAGCCGGAAGATTTGGAAAACTATGAATGGTCTTCTTATCCTGAATATCTTAATCTTATAAATAGAAACGTTGTTGATAAAGAGCCTGTGATGAGTCTTTTTTCATCTTTGGAAAAATATAAAAAGTTTGTTTTGGATCAGGTAGATTACGCCAGAAAATTGGAAGAGATAAAACATTTGGCACTGGAATAAAGAGTAGGTGCCAATGTATCCCACCTGGAGGGTGGGATACGAATTACTTACTGCCCAGGAATTTTTGGACAAAGTCATTTAGGTAGTTGGATAAACGGGCGACAATGAAGGCGGTCAGGAGAAATTCGAAAAATGGATTGGTGGTTTGATAACCCGGCAAAAGCACAAAAATGCTCACCCGCCAGGCAAAGGATAGCAAGATGGCGGTGGCCAGAGATAAAAGAGGCAAATAAGGCTTTAAAACCCTGACACTGCCGCATACATATTCAATCACCGCTTCATTCAAAACCACAAAAATAAAAATAGCCAAAAAGTTAATCACCCTTCTTGGGCAGCACCAGTAATTTTACCAGCTTAATCAAAAGCTCAATTAGTGTCAAGGTGGTATCTTGCCCTGGGGTATCTTTTTTTAACTGACCAATCATCACTTCTTTTTCCGCCAAAGCTTGCCTGACAGAAAAAAGCTGGCTGTAAACCGTAGCCAGGGACGTTTGCAAATTAGCAATTCGTTCTGTTTCGTTTTGGGGCTTTTGGTTAAAGATAATCACAGGCGCATCTTATCAGCGCCGGCGCTTTTTCGCAAGATCTCGGGAGTGACCCTGGCGGAAAGACCGGCCCTTTTGGCATATTTTTCCACCAGCCGCTGAATGGAACGGGGAGAAAGCCTCATTCTTTCTCCGTTGTTACCAGGGTCAACTTTTCCCTGAAACCTGATAAACAAAGGCTTAAAAGTATCTTTTCTTAACAGGAGGTATTTTTCCAGCCACTCTCCGACAGTTAAGTCATCCCTGTTTAAGGCAGAAACTTTCGAAATTCGAAGGCCGCTTGAAAAAAGAGTTTCCAGAATGGCCCGATCGCGCAAGCCGGCTTTTTTGCTTAAATCAGGAGAGTTAAAAAGCCGATTTAAAGCTGCCTGATCTAGGGCCGGGAAGTTGACAGCCCGATGAGAACTTAAAGTTATGTCTTCAGCAGGCAAGCTGTCAATATTTTGATCGGCTAAATAACGAAGAAAGCTGCGCAGGGCAATCAGAAAATAATTTTGGGTAACTTTTTTTAAGTTTTTTTTAGCCAGATGCTGCTTATATTTTTTAATCAGTTGAGGATTGATATCTTTGGGCGGAGTGTCACCGGCAAATTCTAAAAATCTTTTTAGATAATGATCGTAATTTCTAATGGTTAGCTGGGAAGCGTTTTGTTCAACTTCCAGATATTCCAGAAAATCGGTAATTAGGACGGAGAGGGTCATAACAAAGCCAAACCCAAGATTCCCAGGATAGTGAGAATTCCCCCCACTATGGCCACGGCAAAAGTCAGTTCCGCCATGCCTGTTTGGCCTCCCACAGCATCATCAATGGTTTTAGGTTGAGCGGAGGGAGTGGAAACTACAGTTGTACCTCTGGGTGTAGTACCAATGGTGGTCCCGGGGATTGGCGAGGCTTGAACCCCGCAAGTTCCTGTGCCAATTGTATAACTACCGTTAACCACTGAATTTAGCACATCTGACACTGTGCCTCGCTGAACTACATTGGAATCAGTGGTTTTGGCCTTGTCATTGGGATCAAAATCAAATTTAATCTGAGTGGCGCCGGTGGGAGCGGTTTCTTTGACCGTCATATTCAGGGTGGCCAAAGAACCCTTACCGGAAAAGGCCTGGGTCACCGAAGCCAAACCCGAAATAGTAATTTTACCCGAGGCCTCATCCACATTATTGCCCGGATAATCGGGATAAACTTTGTTTTGGGTATTGATGGAGTTAACGGTAAAACGGCTGGCATCATAAATTAAGATGGCGTCAGTGCCGTCCGTATCCGCCCCGGTGGTATCCAGGATAATATCCAAATTAAGAGGACAGTTTTTATTGAAAGTGCCGGAGGAAGGGGACAGGGAGAGAGTGGCAGCCAGAACCACAGGAGTAGAAAGTAGAAAGTAGAAAGTAGAAAGTAGAAAAACAAATAATTTTTTCATTGCAGTGTCAAAGTCAAGTCGGATACATTCTCCAGAATATCATTGCCCGATAGAGCCTCCACCACATTGGAGTCATTGGTTTGACCCGGGGTAAACTTGATCGACAGGGTCGCCTGACCAACAGCTTTGGCTTTAAAATTGACAGTGGCAAAAACTCCTGATCCTTGAAAAGTTTTGCCAATCAAACCGCTGATGCCGGAAATGGCTATTGAGCCTGTTTTTTGATCAATTCTTGTTTGAGGGTATTCGGGATAGATGACTCCTTTCAAAACTGCTCCGGCAGTTGCCTCTAATACTTTCGGATCAAATGAAAGTAAAAGATCCGCTCCCTCGGTCTCGTGAGTACCGGTATCCAGATTGACAGTAACGGACACTACCTCTCCCTTCTTAAACTCACTACGAGGGGAGTAGAGTGAGAGCGACACCGTCTTTGGCAAAGACACAGTTTCCGGAGGAGGAACCGGAGCGGGGGTATTTAAAACCCAAACCGCATAGATGATCTCTATCAAAAGCGCCGCCCCCAAAATCACAAAAATAATTTTCCCTTTATTCATAATAAATTAGTATATCATGTCCCGGGACTTGGGCTGGGACTGGGCAAAAGAATGGTGACTGGACTGGAGGATGGGGAAGGGGAAACAGCGGGTGAAGGTGAAGGTGAGGCAGCAGGCAATCCCGGAGCAGGCTCGGAGGCATCTTCCTGACCAAAATCAAATCTCATGCAGGCCCAGTCAATGGAATTAACCCGGCCGTCGCGGTTAAAGTCTCCGGAGCGGCCGCTGGCCGATTGTCCGGCAATCCATTGCCTGTTTAATTCAGCCTTATCCAGGGAATTGATCTTGCCGTCGCCTGCATCAACCGGG
>JACPEZ010000036.1 GCA_016183225.1 Candidatus Daviesbacteria bacterium | reverse complement strand
TTGAATTTTCAAGTTTGAAAGAGTAAAATCGTTTAAATGAACTCATATTATTTAACTTTAGTTTTAAAGCCGGATTTGGATGAGAAAGTACGCAAGGAACTTTTGGATGGCTTGATAAAAAAATTGACAATTGACAATGGAAAATTGACAAAAGAAGACCTTTGGGGGGTAAGGGATTTAGCTTATCCCATCAAGAAGCAGACAAAAGGATTTTATGCCCATTTCGAGATTGAAGCCGATCCCAAAATAATTAAAGGTCTTGACAAAATACTAAAAGTAGAAGAAGATATCATTCGTTATTTACTGGTGAGGATTTAAATGGCATCAAGATCTTGGAACAGAGTAGAACTAATAGGTAATTTAACCAGGGACCCGGAACTTCGATTTACCCCCAATGGAGCCGCAGTTTGCACTTTCGGACTGGCCACCAACAGAAGTTATGTTTCCGAGGGCGAGAGAAAAGAAGAGGTGGATTTTCACCGGCTGGTGGCCTGGAACAAACTGGCCGAGCTGTGCAATCAGCTTTTGAAAAAAGGGATGAAGGTTTTTATCTCCGGCAGATTGCAAACCAGATCCTGGGAGGGGCAAGATGGAGTACAAAGACAGACTACGGAAATTGTGATTGAAGACATGATTGTGCTGACGCCAAAGGCTAACGGGGAAGAAAAAGTTGTTCCTCCTCCGGCTCAAGAGCCTGTGACGGAAGAAGCAGTTCCCGAGGAAAAGCCCCCCGAGAAAAAAGAAAAAGCAGAAGCCAAAAACGAAGAAGTGGAGGAAGATTTGCCTTTTTAATTTATGGTAAAAAAGATTATTACTCAAAAAAAAGAGCCCGCCCCGGTTGAAGTTGAGACCAAAGTTTCTGCAAGAGGGAAAAAATGCCAGTTTTGTCAAACTAAATCGCGCCCTTCCTACACGGACACGGCCGGTTTAAAACGTTTTTTAACCGACAGGGCCAAGATTGTCCCGAAATCGCGAAGCGGCCTTTGCAGCAAACATCAGCGTTTTCTGGGAAGAGAGATCAAACATGCCCGCCACCTGGGGTTACTTCCTTTCGTCCCCAAAGTTTAGTAAACTTAAACTACTATGTCTGTCCAGAGCGGACTTTTTGACAGCTTTGATAATCTTGATCAAATTGCCACTTCCGATATTGCCCGCTGGCTAAAGACCGTTCCCAATGAAACGGTTCTGGAAAATTATCTGGCCAATAAAATTTTATATCCTCAAACCCTGCCTTTAACCAGGGCCGATTTGGAACTTGATCTGGCCATTTTGCGCGAGGCCCTAAGGCAAAACGCGCCCCGGAATTTAAAAGAAAGTCCTTTTTTGGGAGACAATACTTTTTTGAATGTGACCATGCGAAAAATTCTGATTCCCTCCAACTTTTTACCGTTTGTGCCAAATCTCACAACTTTAATCTGGGCTTTTGTGGACGCTTTTTTACTGGAGAGAAAAAAAGAAGATTTTTTTGAAGATCTTTGGACCATTGTTTTAACCGGTGAAATAGACGAGACAGTCGGATCCGTGCTTTTGCCCCAATTTAGCGATCGAAACGGGGTGCTGGAGGTGCGGCTGGGCAATCAATCTTACAAAGTGCGATCCGGAAGTTTAATGGTGATTCCCTGTCCTGCCAGTCGCTGTCAAATCGCCTATAAATTTAACAAAGGCAAAATGTTAGGTCAAGAGGAAAGCGCCATTGAAGTATACGGCGGCAGAGTGGGGCTTTTTATCGACGCCAGAAATCAAAAAGAATGAAACCAAAGGCTTTAAAAAGATTGCGGGTGGAAAAAGACATTATCGCCAGGATACACCGGAACTTAAAAGCCAAAGGCCAGCTTAATGTGTCGGTAGGTCAGGAAGTTGCCCTTGATGACATTATCGGCAGCTGTTTAGTATCTCCCGGCTTCAGGACTTTTGATTTATCAAAAAATTTGGCGGTTTCGCCGCGGGAGGTTAAAAAATATCTCAAAAGATCCTTGGGCCAGCGAATTTACAAAGGGGAACTGCTGGCTTACAAAGAGCGCGATTTCTTAAGAGGAAAAAAAATTGTGATTTCCCCGTCAGACGGGATCCTGGAATTTTTTAATGAAACCACCGGGGAGCTGCGGCTTAACTTTCTGCCAAGAAAAGTCGATCTGCCGGCAGCAGTTTACGGAGTGGTGGAAGAAGTTGATTCTTCCCGGGGCGATGTGGTTATTGCCACCCAGGTTTCCCGGATCTATGGCATGTTTGGTACCGGCAGAAGCAGAGACGGCATATTAAATTTTATCGGGCGAAGAGATGAGATGCTGGGGGAGTCAAAAATCTCCGCTGCCAACTCCGATCAGATTTTAGTGGGGGGGAGCCTGGTTTATAAAGAGGCCATTTCCAAAGCCATTTCAAGCGGGGTGGCCGGCATTATTACGGGCGGTGTCAATAGCAAAGATTACAAGGGAATGTCCGGAGGGCGATTGATCTTTCCCAAGAAACTGGAGACCGATATTGGCATAGTCCTGGTTTCGTGCGAGGGTTTTGGGCCGGTGCCTTTGGGCGAGGATATTTATGAGGTTTTGCAAAAATATCAGGGAAAATTTGCCTTGCTGGATGGCAATCATGCTATAATAAACCTTCCTTCGTTTGAGTCAAGTTCCATGACCCGGGTCAGAAATACCAAACTGCCCCCGGTTTTGAAAGAAGACCGCAGGGTTGAAGAGACGGAAATCTCTCTGGGGAGCAAGGTGAGGGTGGTGGGCAGTTCTTTCGCGGCAGAACAGGGGAAGGTGGCGGCCATTGATAAAACCGAAACCCTTCTGCCGTCGGGAATTTATGCCTGCTTGCTAACAGTGGAAACCAGAAGAAGGAAGATAAAAATTCCGGCCGCCAATGTGGAACTGATATGAAAATTTTTTTTGGGATGATCAATTTAAAAATTGTTTTAATCGTGGCCCTGGCTTTTATTCTTGGCTGGAAACTGGGGCAAACTGAAACCGGGCAGCCTTTGTCAAATCCCGATGTTGATTTTAAGCTTTTCTGGGATACCTGGAATCTTTTATCCAGAGATTTCCTGGAGCGAGAAACACTGGACAAGGATAAATTATTTTACGGCGCTATTTCCGGCATGGTCTCTGCGGCGGGCGACCCCTACACTTTTTTTCTGCCGCCCGAGGTGCAAAAAGCTTCCAAAGAAGAACTGGGAGGCAGTTTCGAAGGCGTGGGCATTCAGCTGGGTTTTGACAAAGAGAAAAAACTGGTGGTGATTGCTCCTCTATCAGGCATGCCGGCGGAAAAGGCCGGAGTGAAAGCAGGGGACTGGATTGTCAAAATCGACACTAAAGATACTGCGGCTATGACTCTTCCGGAAGCGGTTAAATTAATCAGAGGAGAAAAAGGCACCAAAGTTGAACTGGTGATTGCCAGAGAAGAGGAAGAAGACACCAGAACTTTTAGTTTGACAAGAGACACGATCCTGGTTAAAAGCGTGGAGCTTCAATACAAAAAGACCAAATCGGGCAAGCAGGTGGCGGTGATTAAATTGAGCCGTTTTTCCGATCGGACCAGACCGGAGTGGAACGAAGCTGTTGGTGATATTTTGTTAAAGGGGCCAGCGGGGCTGGTTTTGGATGTGCGCAATAATCCCGGAGGATATCTTGACGGAGCGGTCTTTGTGGTCTCGGAGTTTTTGGACGGCGGGGATGTGGTTTTGCAAAAAGACGGCAAGGAAAGAGAGCAAGCTTTTAAAGTTAACAGAAAAGGTCAGTTGCTTAATATCCCTCTGATAGTTTTAATTAACAAGGGTTCTGCTTCTGCCTCGGAAATTGTGGCCGGAGCGCTGCAGGATCGGGGCAGGGCTAAACTGGTGGGAGAGAAATCCTTTGGCAAAGGCACCATTCAGGAGGCAGAGGAGTTGGATCAGGGCGCGGGAGTGCATATTACCGTGGCCAAATGGTTAACTCCCAACGGCAGATGGGTTAATGAAACAGAAGGCTTGGAACCGGATGTTATAATAGAAATGGATAAAGAAGATGAGACAAAAGACCTGCAACTGGAGAAGGCATTGGAAATGTTAGAATAGAGTCTAGTGACTAGAGTCAAGAGTCAAGAAAAAAAATAATACCTAGACTCTAGATTCTAGCGACTAGTTTCTGTTTAAACATGGATCAATCAAATTTCAAATTGCCAAAAATACAACTTTCCAGTCTGGTGCTGGCTGTAGCAGCAGGGGTGGCGGTGGCAGTCGGGCTTTATCAGGCACAGATTAGAGGGTTAATACCACGTAAAATAGATTTGCCGAAAGCTCCGGAAGAAACCAGAACAATTCTGAAAGAGGAAAACGCTGTTATTTCGGTGGTGGAAAAAGCCTCTCCTTTGGTGGTGGCCATTGGGGTTACCAGGCGGGTCATCAATCCTTTTGACCCATTTGCTCTGCCCCAGCGGCAAGATGCCACCATTGGCACCGGTTTTGTGGTATCGGATAAAGGCATTATTGTTACCAACAGGCATGTGGTGGAAGATCCGGGCACCAAATATTCGGTAGTAACCCGCGATGATCAAAAATATGAGGTCAAAAGAATTTACCGTGATCCGATTTTTGATCTGGCTCTGGTGCAGATTGACGCTTCGGGTTTAAAAGCTCTGGAGCTGGGAGATTCCTCAAAACTTAAAGTTGGCCAGACAGTGATTGCCATTGGCAACGCCCTGGGCAGATATACCAATACTGTTACCACCGGAGTAGTTTCCGGACTGGGCCGCCAGGTGGTGGCGGGTGATCCTTTCGGGAGATCCCTGGAATCTTTGGATGATCTTATCCAAACCGATGCGGCCATCAATCCCGGCAACTCCGGCGGGCCGCTTTTAAACTCTTCCGGGCAGGTGGTGGGAGTTAATGTGGCGGTGTCGGAGGGAGCGCAGAATATCGGTTTTGCCATACCGATCAATGCTGTTAAGGCGATAGTGGATGAGTTTGTGGCTAAGGGGTCGGTATCGCGGCCCTTTTTGGGAATTCAATACAGATTTATCTCTAAAGATGTGGCTATCTTAAATGAAGTGCCCCAGGGGGCATTTATTCAGGAGGTGGTAGAGAACTCTCCGGCCGAAAAAGCAGGGATGAAAGACGGGGATATCATTACCAAAATTAACGGAGAGTCTGTAGACAGCGAAAATAAAATTGCCGAAGCCATCCAAAAAAGTTCCATCGGGCAAAATATTGAACTGGAAATCTGGCGCGACGGCAAAACCCTGAAAATTAATGCAACACTCGCGGATCTTCCTGCAGAATAGAATTTGATAAAGGAGGTGATAAGAAATGCATTTGGAATATGAAGGAGGTGAACCTGTGGTTCGGGTAGTACCAACATTAGAAGATGCTAGAGAGGCTGTCAGACATGGGGAACAGATGTTAAGAAAATTGGCAGAGGGTCGTGCAGGTAAATTATTGTCAGGAGGGGACAGATTTATTGATACGACACAGATTACCATCTAAGGAATAAATTTAGATATCTGTGATAGCTGGGCTGAATGTGATATGATAGATTAATGCAGCAGCAATATGTTGTTCCCTGGGAGAAAATTAAAAGTTTGGAAGAAGAAATTAAGGCTTTAAAAGCTTTGGGTAAACCTGAACCTAAAAAAAAGAAAAAAGTAAAGCCTAGAAAAGACCCAATTGAAGGATTTTTAGCAGAAGCTTTTAAGGGTATTGAAGTTACAGAAAAAGACTTGGAAGAGGCAGAGTTTAAGTTTGACATAGACCATATTCTTTATCAGAAACACAAAAAGTGAAGATCGTTATAGATACACACAGTCTTTTTTGGTATTTGATACACGTTCTTATTGGAAATTCACGATAATATTATTGCAAGCACAGCTAAAACTTTAAGTTTACCATTAGTAACAAAGGATACACAGATTAAGAAGATTTATAAGAATGTTATATGGTAGATGCGGACAGAGTTTTAATAATCGGTTCAAGGTTTCCGTCCATAATTTTTTCCAGATTGTGCCAGGATTTGTTGAGGCGATGATCGGTCACCCTGTTTTGGGGGAAATTATAGGTTCTGATTTTTTCCGCCCGGTCACCCGTGCCTATTTGAGAAGCTCTGTTGCCGGAAACTTCTCTTTCTCTTTTTTCTTCTTCCATCTGCCAGATTTTGGCCCGGAGCAGATCCATGGCAATTTCCCGATTTTGAGCCTGAAATCTTTCCGTTTGGGCAGTCACCACAATTCCCGTTGGAATATGCTTAAGCCTGACTGCTGTTGAAACTTTATTGACATTCTGCCCTCCATGGCCGCCACTTCTAAAAGCCTCAAAAGTAACGTCCGCCGGGTTAATAAAGATTTCCCTAGAGGTTACCTCCGGTAAAACCGCCACTGTGGCGGTGGAGGTATGAATTCTGCCCTGACTTTCGGTAATGGGTACTCTTTGTACCCGGTGAACTCCCGATTCATGCTTTAGCATATTGTAACAATCCTTTCCTGAAATTTTGAGTACAAATTTATCAAGAACTTCTATTTTCCATTTCTGGTTTTGAGCAAATCTTGTGTACATTCGAAGCAGATCACCGGCAAAAATCCCCGCTTCATCCCCGCCGGCCGCAGCTCTTATTTCCAGGATACAGCGATCAGTCATTAAATCTGACGACTGACGACTGACGACTGAAGGCCGAAGGCTTTGTTTCTGTTTCTCCAATTCCTCAATTTCCGCTTGAGCTAAATCTCCCAGATCAGGATCATTAAGCAAACCTTTGAGATCGTTTATTTGTTTATCTATATCCATCTAACTGACTGCGGTTTTGCGGGCCTGCATTAGTAAGTCTTTAAGACTTGGTCTTTCTTTCTTTTGCTCTGCAACTTTGCTTTTTCTGGCTTCCAGAATTCTTTTTCGCTCTTCCTTTTTCCCTTCGGAAATTTCTGTTTTCTTTTGAAATCTCTCAACCTGTCCCAAAGTGTCAACAAATTTTTGCTGGCCGGTAAAAAGGGGATGACAGCCGGAGCAAATTTCCACCCGGATTTCCGGCAAGCTCGAGCCGGTTATAAAAGTGTTCCCGCAGGCGCAAGTTACCCTGGCCTCCGGGTACCAAACTGGATGTAAACTAGCTTTCATATTGGCTAAATTATACCCTATGTGCCTTGTGATGTCTATGATGGGCTTCTTTGGCAAAAGTGCCCAGATATACCCCAACAGCTATTAAGATTGCTCCTATGCCAAAATCCAGAGATATGCTTTCGGATAAAATTAAGACTGCCAAAGCGGTAGCCACAAAAGGCTCAATGTATTGGAATAAATCGGCTATGATGACAGAAGTTTTGGCCAGCCCCCATTCAAATAAAAAATAGGCAGAAACCGACGAGAGCATGGTCATGTATAAAAGTCCCAGTATCCCCAGTAAGCTCAATCGGGCAGTCCAGCCGGGATTTGCCAGATATTCAAAAGCAGCCAGAGGGAAAAAAGTGATCATGCCGATTAAAAAGGCAAAGGCCACCAATGTCAGGGAGGAATATTTTTTGAGCATCTGGCGGGATACAACTGCTCCCGCTACCCAGACTATGGCTGCCAGAATAATTAATAAATTGCCGGTTAATGATTGGACAGATACATCTCCGAACAAAGCTCTGGGTACTCCCACAATGATTAAGGCTCCCATTAGTCCGGCAAAAATTCCGGCCAGATTAATCAAATAGACTTTTTCTTTTAAAAACCACCAGCCTAAAAGCACGGAGAGCATGGGAATAATCAAAGTTAAAACCGAGGCATTAATGACAGTGGTTTTCTGGATACCGGTAAAGAAAAAGGTAATGTTTAGAGTAATCATTAAAACTCCAATCAGGGTTAATTTTGGGATATCTTTTTTGTCAATTTTTACTTTTTTTCTTTCTGCAAAGAAAAAGGGAGCCAAAAATAAAGAAGCCAGGGCAAAACGGAGAAATGCCAGGGAGTAAGTAGGGAACTCCTGCAAAGTGACTTTGGCCACCACAAAATTCCCCCCCCAGATCATGTGGGCAAGTATTAAAGCCAGATACGGCCATGGTTTGGTAAAAATTCCGGAGGCCACATATTCAGAATATAAAATTAGGAATTAAGAATCAAGCTTGCAAATAGTAACATCTTATAGTATCATATGGTTATGAGTGTAGAAAAAAGATTTAGAGACGGATCCAACAGGGAAACAGTATTTAATGTTTTAAAAGAAGCCGAAACAAATAAGCAGACTTTTCCGGGCAGCAGAGTTATTGCAGAACGGGTAGGTTTATCCTTTGAAAGGGTAAGAAGAGCCAGGGCCGATCTTTTTAGAGATGGTTATCTTGAAACGCCCACTCCCGAACAATGGAGAGAATCCATAGCTTCCACCAGAGGATCTATTGTTCCTGACATCAGGCCTTATGCACAGCTCGGGATGTCACCTGCAGAAATACAGGAAGCTATTGTTCAAGAAAGAGGACTGGATAGGGGAATAATGCCTATTACCAGGATAGCTAACGCCCTAAGTCATGTTGGGCGCACCGATCAACCCTTACGCCGGAGGACTAAAGAAGAAATTAGAGAAATAAGAGCGGAGGTTTTAAGAAGAACGCCTGAACAGTTGCAACGAAGGGTTCAAGTATGGCTTCAGTTAAAAAACATTTTTGCCGGGTTGCCCCCCGACCAACTGCCACAAACTCGCAGTGAATGGCTATTTTTAATTGCCGATAGGGAACGGGACGAAACCGCCGGGTGGCGCTTGGTACGGGAAATTGATCCGGATTCTCTTGAACAGCTAAATCGGTACGTAACTGTTTTGCGTCGGAGGGTTTCTGCTAATGAATTGGTCGGTATCATGGTACAGAATGCATCTTCCAGTCGCGAAACCAAATTGGCAAGGTTGTTTTTAGATAAAGGTTTGGTTAAACCGGATACCACGTACTGGGAGTGTCTTAGAGTAATTTACCAGGAGCAGGAAAGAACAATGCCCACGGATTTTGCTGATCGGATAAGACTGGAGGTTTTTCTTGCCGCTATACTCCAGAGAAAAAGGGGTTCAATTAAATTGATAGATAGGTATCGGCAGTTGGGAGAAACAGTAGGTGCCGGTTGGTTTACTAGCACGCTTCGGGAAGAGGAATTATTTATTGAGCAGGATATCGACCTTCGTAATCTACAGAGAGTTAATCGGTTGGTTCCAGCTAGGAGTAATATATCATAAGATTTCCAGGAGGCGATCAAGTCCAAAAGAAAAACCAACAGCGGGGATACTTTTTTTAGCAAATATGCCAATTAAATTATCATATCTGCCTCCGCCGCCTACTGATCCACCACCATATTCTTCAATTTCCGCCTCAATAATTAGACCGGTATAGTAATCCAAACCTCGGGCCAATGTGGGGGAGAACTCATATTTATCTTTTGCTACACCCAAATTTTCCAACTCTTTGAATATATTTTGTAAATTTTCCGTTGGTCCGTTAGATTCAATAGTTTGTAACTGCTCTTCCGAATAACCTGCTTTAATCAATTCATCAATCACTCCTTCCCTGCCAATTTTTTTAATCTTATCAATTATTCGAATAACCGAAGGAGGCAGACCGGCAAAAATACTTCTGTCATTTACCAAAATCTTAAAATTTTTAATCCCCAAAGCCTCCAAAGATTTGACTGCCGCAGCAATAATCAGGGCATCTTCTTTTGGGTCACTTGATCCGACAGAGTCAAAATCAAACTGGGTAAATTCGCGAAAGCGGCCTTTTTGGGGATTTTCACCTCTAAAGACCTGGCCTATTTGATATCTCCTAAATGGTAAAGGAGGATTGTAAGTGGCCACATATCTGGCCAGTGGCACTGTTAAATCATATCGCAAAGCCAGTTTTCTGCCGCCACGGTCTGTGAACTTATAAATTAGTTTTTCTTCTTCCCCATATTTTCCTTCCAGAGTTTCGGCAAATTCAATAGTGGGGGTGTCAATTGGCACAAAGCCACTATCTTGCAAAACGCTGACAATTTTGTTAATTGCCTCACGTTTAGCCTTAGCCATCTCCGGCTTTAAATCCCTAAATCCTTTTGGTGTTGGCGGCGCTTTAATCATATGATCCTATCCTAACATAATTTCGCTTAAAAATATAAGCCGGTTTTTAAGAATCTGTCTTGATTACTTAAGTATAATTTCTTAAATTCAATAAATCTTTTTAAACCGTATTTGAACTGTTTTGTATCTCTGGCAAAAGTAATTCTCATCCAAAAACCTAGATTCGGATTTTCCTCCCATTTTTCCTGATCAAACGCATAACATGGTCCAATTTGTGTTTCTATACCCGCGGTTAAGTAGAAGTTAAAACAGAAATCGAAAAAATTTATATCAGTTAATCCCTTTATTTTGACAAATGTATTAAAAGCAGATTTTTTTGGAATAGATATCTCTATCTCGTCCTTTAGTATTTCTTGGGCTATATCAAAATTGTTAGAATAAAAATTCATTATATTTTTGAAATACTTCTTATATTCTTTGTATTTTGCAATCAACTGTTTAACAGACATATTATTTATAGATTCGGCGAAATTAAACCCCTTTTTTAGTTGATTTACCAAACTTGATAAGGGCTTGTTACTATTTTTATTTACGAGGCAATCTAAACTTTGTATAAATGCATCAAGAATTATTATTCCTGCAAAATTGGAGGCAACTGGGAAACATTGCCTTACTTCTGAAATGGTTTCAGCATATATCATCAGGTTTTCGTTTTTGGAAAGTAGGTAACCTAGTCTAAATGCTGCTAAATTTTTATTTTTAGAATAGCCTCTGATTACTGCAATATTGTCCAGGGCGTTTAATTCTGAAGCGATTACCGTGCTATCTTTATACTTATTTTTTTCAAATATCAAATCAAAAAATAATTCATCTATTAAAAGAAGAATTCCTTTTCTTGAGGCAATCTGGGTAAGTTTTTTAATTTCCTTCTCTGTGTATATTTCACCTGTTGGGTTCAATGGTTGAGTGATAACAATAAGTTTGGTTTTGCTTGTTATTTTTTTTATTACTTCGTCTACTGACTTAAATGAATTATTTTGAAATGAAAATACCTCCCTATATTTAAGATTCCAGTAGTTCGCAGCAAATTTGTACAAATAATAGGCTGGGGTGGCAATGAGAACTTCACCTTTAGGCCATTTATTTTTTATGTATTCAAATACTATTGTAATTGCACCAGTTGATCCGCTCGTTAAACAGATATCTTTTTCCGAGTAAATCCCATCTTTAAGTTTTGAGCTTTCCATTAAAGCCAAACTTCTACGAGCAAGTCTATACCCGTTTGGCGAAGTATAATTGCGATAGTATTTATTGCTCTTTAAATCAGCTACAGATTGTTCAATGTATCCTGGAAAAGCTTTCCTGTCAGAAGTACCTGATGAAATCTTTACAATTTTTCCAGGACCTTCAGTTAGCACTAATTTTTGAAAATCTTCACAGTCATAAATTTTTTCGTTTAAGTGATAATAATCATAGTTTTTCTCTCTGAGTTTAATCTCGCTATCAAAGAGTAGTTTATATGCTTTTTTAAAATAGGATTTTTTTGGAATAATTAATTTTTTCATATCTGATCCTTGAAACTTATATCTAAAACAGGAAATTTATTTGGGTTTCCAAAATCTGATTCAGCATAGAATCTATTAAATGTTACAAGTCTTATTAATCCCTCAATTAGATCTTCTCTGCTACATGCGTAAGTTATTCTTGACCACACTCCAAGAGTTTTATCCCATACCTTTTGAGATAATCCGAAACAGGGACCAACTTGAGTATAGGTTGCTAGAGTAAACATCAGTTTTGCAAGATAATCCATATTATTGGTGCCCACTGGAAGTCCTCTTAATCTAACTAAAGTATTGAAAGCCGCCTGATCTGGAGAGTTTCCATCTAAAGAACCATCTAATACAGCCCTAGTAATTTCCAGATTACCTCTGTAAAACTTTAGAGCTTCTGCGTTCCATTGATCCCACTCCTCATACATTTTCATAAGAGAATCCTTTCCTAGCGAATAGGGAGTACCTTCCAAGGCTTTATCAATAACTACAGGTAGTCGAGTATTGGGTGCGTTTACTCGGAGACTTTTAATCTTTCTAGCTAAACCTTCAAATTGGATAACTGGTTCCAGTGTTAAAGGAGGATTGCACATCCTGGCAAGAACAATATCTGTTAGTGCATCTTTGAGTCGTTGATTCGTTGTTGCTAAAAATCCAACTCTTTCTCCTGGAAAATTCATTGTTTTGGAAAGACTATCTACAATAACTACTCTGTCCAAGGCGCCTGCTGCTAAAGCTGCTTGCAATACGGATGATAGGTAGTTTTTAGTTTCATCAAAGTACATATTTTCAAAAATAGCGTCAAATAAGATAAATAAGCCTTTTTCTTTGGCTAAAATAAATAATTTTCTAAGTTCATCATCAATGTAGGTTTCACCATTTGGGTTATTTGGTATAGTTAAAACCAGGGCTGAAGTGTTAGGGGGTAATGAAGAAGTAATATCTTCAGTGATAGGGAAAAATCTAGCCTCCATTGAAGAATTTTCGGGATTTTTTATGCGGCGATCTATTATAAGTCCTTTTTGAAATGCAGAAAATGGACCAGTATAGTAAGAAAGACCTAGAAAAATTATCCGGGAATTTGGTTTAAGAGTTGCAATAGCATCCATGAAAAGATCTATACCTTCAGTTGCTCCTCTTGTAAGAAACACACCGTCATCAGGAATAAAATTTGCTTCGGGATTAAACTTTGCGTCCACAATTCTTTTTATCCCTCTACGTGTTTCAGCAGTACCGAAAGGGGAAGTATAATTTATTGTTAAGTTTTGGTCTCCTAAACCTAAAGTTTTGAGTTGTTGATAGAACCTTGGTGCTTCTACAAATCCAATACCTGGTCCAAGTTTAATTTTTTGGCTTAACGGCCTAAGTCCTAAAGCTTCCCCGTAAGCATTTGTATAAGCTAAAACTTCTCTTTCGCGAGAGCCACCAATAACATCTTCATTAATAAAGTATGCACCTGCCGTTGATGACAGGGGATTATTAGTTGCTGTTCTTGGATTTCTTTGGGCCTCAATATATGCAAGATCAATCTGTCTTGCTAAACTACCGCTTCTTACAGCTTGCAAAATTATCTTAGGATAGACTCTTTCGGCACAGGTTAACCTCTCTAATCCACCAGAAATTACAGGTACAATTCCTGCTTCATTCGCTTTTATAACGTCGGTAATTCTTAATTTTTCCATATTTAACAAACCTCCCAGGGGTGGCTGAGGAGAATTGAACTCCCGACGTCCAGTTCCACAAACTGGTGTTCTGCCACTGAACTACAGCCACCATTTTCCAATAAAAAACCTCCCGTTCTTTGCCTACCACCAAATAGGTGATAAACAAGGAACGAGAGGTATTTATCCTCCGAATCTTAGCTTTCGCCTTTTCAGTACTATTCGTACACGGCTCATGCTGCGATTTTTGGAGGATGATGAGATCGTTGTCTCATCAAAAAAGGACCTCCCGCGGTCCCATCCTGTTTTCACGAACCATTACGGTTCATGACTCTTAGTGGCGACTCCGCTAGGCGACATCGTCTGTTGTATTTGACAGTTCAACTTCTGTAGGGTATTTTGACCCTCGGCTCATGGATCGTGACTCCACTTAAAACGCCTTTGGTTATTCAGTTGTAAATTACATTATACCACCAAATATCACTTTGTCAAGTACCACTATGGGTTACCGCAGGTGTCAACCTATTCCACCCCAAGGGTGGAAGCAATGATCTTATCAATAACCCTTAAAAATTGTCTGTTTGTTTTTCTTGTTCTGGGGGAGACGCGGATAAAGCGGTCACCCAAACCTCTGAATGATTTACCATTTATCACAGAAACATTATTTTTATTCAAAAGTTTAACAAACTCTGTGGCAGATGGGAAAATTCTATTTACTTCAACCAGGATATTATTTGCTTCTGAATTAAACACCATAAATTCTCTTTTTCTTAACTCATCAGTTAAGAACATTCTTTCCCGATCCATGAACAAACGGCTTTTTTCTATAAATTTTTTATCTTCCAGCGCCGAAATTGCAGCTTTTTGGGTAAAACTATTCAAGGGGAAAGGTTGGCTAAATTGCCTGAATCTTTCTATTAAATCTTTTGGTCCGAATAAAACGCCGATACGCAGCCCTGCCAGGCCAAAGGCTTTGGAAAAAGTCCGCAGCACCATTAGGTTACTGTTGTTTTTAACAGCCGAAACTACGGATTTTCCCCCGAATTCTATATTTGCTTCATCTACCAATACCGGCGGCCTAACATCTTTGACAAAATCAGTAAGATTATTGCGATCGATTACTTTGCCGGTGGGATTATTGGGATTACAGATGATAATGAGTTTAGTCTGTCTATTAACACAATTTTTTATGGTTTGTAAGTCTATTTGGAAATTCCTTTTCATCTTAGCAAAAACAGGTTTCCCTTTTGCCAGAAGAATAGCTCTTTCGAATAAGGGAAAAGTTAACTGTGGTAATACCACCTCATCTTTTGGATTAAGTAATACGCGGCAGAGTAGATCGATCAGACTTTCTGAACCATTACCGACTAAAACCTGTTTCTTTGAGGTTTTGAATTTCTTTGCAAATTTTGATGTAAGCAGAGAAGAGGCAGGATCCGGGTATTCAACAACGCTTTTGACGTCTCTTTTTAAGACATTAAATACCCTGGGCGAGCATCCCAGAGGATTTTCACTTAAGGATAGATCTATTGTTAATTTTTTATTAAAAGCATATAGCTTTGGTATTTTCATATTTTTCCATTAAAAAACCGCCCCTTAAGGCGGTGTGTCAGATTTTATTCTTTAGGTTTTACTTTTTAGGCACTAAAAACCACACCGCCGGAGAGGGAGGTGTAGTGATACCAAGTATTAATAAAAGATATTTTCTTCATATTAAATATTATAACAAAAGTGGAAACTTAACGCAAATTTACTATCGGTTACCCGAGGTGTAGCTACGATTCCACCTCGGAGGTGTGATACAAAAGATATATTGTTTTTATTAGGAATAGTGATTAGTTTTGTATTATAATAAGGCCTATGAGACAAACAGTTGAAAATGTTGATGCGTTTGCCATAGGTCTTAGTTTTATTTTAGACAATGTGCCGAGTAGCACTGTATTAAAACGGATGGCTCAACACGGCATTCGTCTTATTCGAACCATTGGTGAAGAAACATGGGAAATTTGGGTAGCAAATCATGAGGTTGGTTATCGGTTGGGGTATTCCCCCCGCAGACGAACCATTATTATGAGAGGACGAGATCTTGAATTAGGTCTGACTACAGATTGGGCTATGAGGAAGGCAATTGGCATAAGGCAACAACTAGCAGATGGACCACCTTTCATGTGTGGGCTGGAGGGTTTGGAGTTAAATCTCGTTTGATTACTCCTGCGGCAGTTTCGTGAGTATCTTTAGCATCCTGCAGTTCTCCAACCCCTCCTGCGATAGCCTGATCTAGCGGCATCGATCCTAAAGTCCGCTCTGCTTTGCGCTGGCCTCTCCTGTGTCCCCTGTAGCTGGCTATCTTTTGTCCCTTGCCTGGTTCCTGTTCATGCGGTTCCATAATTTACATCTTTATTTTATCACATTGCTAAATTTTGTGATAATATATCTTCTATGATTAAAAGCGCCATTATTTTAGCAGGGGGAAAAGGGGAGAGGCTTAGGCCTTTTACCAATGACCGGCCCAAGCCGATGGTGGAGGTGGCTGGTAAACCAATTTTGGCCTATCAGCTGGATCAGTTAAAAAAAGCCGGAATCAAAGAGGTAGTTTTTGCCTGCAGCTATCAAAGAGAAGCTTTGCAAAAACATCTTGACTCGGGCAGCAGGTATGGCATAAAAGCTTTATTTTCCATTGAAGAAACTCCTTTGGGACGGGGAGGAGGCATCAAAAAAGCCATGAAAATGCTCCCTCTAAATTGGCAGGATGTGGTGGTCTTAAACGGAGATAACCTTTGGAAATTGGATCTGGAGGGGATGATGGGAAAACATAAGGAGCGGCAAGCAATTGCCACCATTGCCGTGGTCCCCTTAAAAAGCCCTTATGGAGTGGTGGAATTTAATGATGCTGATGAAATTCTGGGATTTAAAGAAAAACCTTTGCTTCCGCACTGGATCAATCCCGGCATTTATATTTTTTCCCGGGAAATCGAGCCGCTTCTTCCCGATGAGGGAGATCATGAGATAGAAACTTTTCCTAAACTCCCCCAGGAGCGGTTTATTGTTTTTAAAAGCACAGACTACTGGCGGGGGGTGGATACTGTTAAGGATTTAACCGAAGCGGAAAAAGAAGTTAAAGAAATCTTTAGCGAATAACATAAATAAAGCGGGCTTCCAGGGTTTTGTTTTTGCCGGGCAGCGCCGTCACAATCACCAGTTTATTGATTTTAAGATCAGCCGGAGGATTTTTGGGAAGAGCCAGAGTGATGTTTTGAAAATCTTTATCTCTAACGGTAAAAAGATTGCCGGAGCGGGAAACTACTTCACCCCGCAGAATAGTTTTGGGTTGGGAGTTGGGAGGAGGGAGCAGGACGATTTTTTTGGCAATCAGCACTCCGGTGTCATCGATATCTCCCAAACCGGCCAGAAAATCACCAACAGATATTTTTTTGGGTAATTTGGTATCCTGATTGAAACTTATGATCTTGGCTCCGCTTTTGGTAACCACAGTCAGGGAATTATCCGTTTTATTCGCCACAGTGCCCGCATAGGCTTTATTGGTTAACTTTTGACTAACTTCTTCTTTAAATTTCGCAGCCTTGGAGGCAATTTCTTTTTTCAACTCCTCAAGCTTGGCTTTGATATCGGCTGAAGGGGTACTCTCTACTGCCAATGCAGAAGGAATTAGAAAAATTGTAATTATTATAAATACTATAAGTATTATACTTTTTTTCATAGCTTTTCCCTGGAATAGTAAATAGTTCGTTCAATGGATTTTGAATCACCCTTTTCATCAAAAACTATTACCATTAAATTATTAACTCCTTCTTCCAGTTTGATGACGGTTGAAAAAGAGCCGTCTTTTGTGGATTCTATCACGGAATCCTCCGTATCCGTGGAAATTAGCACGGCCAGACCGGGTAGGGTGCTGCCCGAAATAATCAGCGAAGATTGAAATGTCAGTAAATTATCATCCGGCTGATCCAAGTCTATTCTTAAACTTTTGGTTAAGGTGGTGACGGGACCGCCGGTTGGACCGGCTGTTTCATTTCGACTTTCCGGGTACAAAAAGTTGTAAAGCGTTATAAGGAAGATCAGCCCGATGACAAGAATGGCCAGTTGGGACAGCAGGAAGACTTTAAAGGATAGCTTACGGTTAAGTTTCATCTTGAACAATTTTAGCATATTTGTTAGTATGCTTCCTGTATGGATATCTATTGGTATGGACAGGCCTGTTTTAAACTGAAAGGCAAGTTTGCCACTGTGATTATAGATCCTTTTGATCCGGATTTTACGGGCTTAAAATTACCCAAGGATTTATCAGCAGATGTTTTTTTGTCAACCCACGACCATCAGGATCACAATCATGTGGGTGAAGGCATGGTTTTCAAACAAAGCGGAGAGTACGAAGTTAAAGGGGTGGTGATAACGGGAATAAGCTCTTTTCACGATAATTCTGAAGGGAGCGAGCGGGGCAGGAATATCATTTTTCATCTGCTGATGGATAATTTAAACATTGTGCATTTGGGCGATTTAGGACAGGCTCGACTGACAGAGCAGCAGCTGGCCCAAATCGGAGAAACAGACATTTTGCTTGTTCCGGTTGGCGGAGTTTATACCGTCGATGCCAAGCAGGCCAGCGAGATTGTGGCCCAACTTGAGCCAAAAATAATTATCCCCATGCACTATAAAATTGAAGGATTAAAGTTTGAGCTAGACGGGGTGGATAAATTCCTGAAAGAAATGGGAGCGGAAGGGGC
>JACPEZ010000033.1 GCA_016183225.1 Candidatus Daviesbacteria bacterium | reverse complement strand
CTGGGATTTTTGGGAAAATCTTTAAAAAAATGGTTAATTTTTGTTACTTGCATCCTGCCTTTTTTCCTGCTGTTGCTTTTGGCAAGGAACCAGTATCCGGGGTCGGCGTTGGGAGTTTTTAAGTCCTATCAGATTTCCTCTTATCAGGATTTGATTTTGCCGTATATTTCATCTTTTGACCCTTCGTTTTTATTTTTAAGCGGTGACACAACACCCTATCATTCTACCGGGAAACAGGGAGTATTTTTGCTGGCTACCCTCCCGTTATTTATTTTGGGAATCATCAGAATTATTCAAAAAAGAAACCGCTTTTTAGTTTTTGTTTTGGCAACTTTTTTCCTTATTCCTCTGTTTTTTGGGTTAGGGTCAACCGTCCATCGGGGCAGCAGGCTACTTGTTCTGGTGCCGCTTTTTGTGGTTATCGCTACAGTTGGTTTTGCCCAAATGAGAAAAATTTTCGCGGCTGCGATAATTTTTTTGATTATCTTAAACTTCGGAGATTTCTTGAATGATTACTGGTATCATTATCCCCGGCGGGTTAAACAGGAATTTGCCGCACCTTTGCATAAAGCTTTTGCATCATTAAAGAAACTTTCAGAAGATAGTAATTTAAAACCGCATATCCAGGAAGATTTGCCTTTACAAAACCCAACAGCTTTTTTATTTTTTGAGCAGGCATACTTTCCCGATAAATTAGAAAGGTGGAGAGGTGATGGTTTACCGGAAGGAAAAGCAGTTATCTTTGTTGATTCAACAGGTTTAGCCGCTTTTAAAAGCACCAAAATGAAAGTGGAAAAAATCGCAGAAACAGATTATGCTTTAGTTACAAATGAAAAAAATTAAGATAAATTATTTTAAGACTTTTGTTTTTCTGTTAATTCTAATATTTACTTTTATCTTAAGGACTCATAATTTTGATAAGACTCCCCCGCTGGGGCATTTGGAAGAAATGTTATATGCCTGGTCCGGTCTTTATCTTGTGGAAACCGGCACTCCCGTATCCTGGTCAACTCTGGATTATCCTCCCCGTGCGGAAATTTTCAAAGGGAAAGTGAATTTCCAGGGAGATCCGCCGGATGCTTACGTGAAACTGTACAAACCCTGGTTAGACGAACCGCCGCTTTTTTCCTTGCTGGCAGGATGGGCAGCGCATTTAAATCATGCCGACAGAAGCAGTATTATCCATTCGGCGTACATCAGGATCCCTTCGATTTTGATGGCAGTTTTAACCACAGTGATGATTTTTCTGGTAGCCCGTCTGGTTGCAGGTTATTGGACAGGTATTTTAGCCATAATTGTATATGGAACCACCCCTATTATGGTATTTGCTTCCAGAATGGCTTTACCGGAAAATTTGATCGCCCTAATACTAATCACCATAGTTTATTTTTTGATCAAATTTGATGTTAAACCAAGACTTATTTTTCTGCTGCCGCTACCATTATTAATAGGCATGGCCGGTTTATCAAAACCAACCGGATTTTTGCTGCTGCCTTTGACCTTGTACTTTGCCTTTATTAAAAAATACTACAAAGCTTGCATATATCTTGTTTTGGTAACGCTTTTTTTTATCGGCGCTTATTTTGGCTACGGCATATATTACGACGCGGAAATCTTCTGGAAAATTTTTAACATTCAATCCTTTAGACCGGTGGGATTTAGCGCGCTGGGATTTTTCTTTACCAGCCCTTCTTATGACATATATACTTTACAGTTTGTGGATGGCTGGTACATATTTAGTTTGCTGTCGGCTTTTTATTTTCTGTTTGTTAACAGAAACAGGCGAGAATGGATTGTCAGCTTCGCATTTGTTTTTTGGTTGGTGATTGTGCTTTTAACAGGCGGAGAAGGGGATCTTTTGCCCTGGTACAGATTTCCCATGTTTCCGCTGCTTGCTATTTTGGGGGCTTTGGGTTTGAAGATTTTAGTGGAGAAAGCAAATTTCTACACTACAGTTTTAGCTGCCGGTTTTCTGCTGGGAAGCAGGCATTTGGTTGTCAACGCTTTTAGGCCTAATATTTCTCCCACCAATTTCAGGATAGTTTTCGCTTCTTTAGTAATGCCGTCTCTATTTTATTCTATCTATAAAAAAGGATGGTTAAAACAGATTTGTAAAATCATTATTATAGGAATCATAATTACGGGCGCATATTTGAATACCAGATTTATTTATAATGAGTTTGAGATAAGATGCGAAGGCGCAGAGTGTCCTTTTGGTCCGCCCACTGCTTTATCATCGGTTTACTTTCCTTTTATCTGGCGATGGATTTCGATTAAATGAAGATTGCACCTTCCGTGATTATGCTTTTGGTTTTGGCCGCATTTTTAAGGTTTTTCCCCATTGATTTTCCTTTCTTTACTGAAGCTGAAACAAGAATTGCCGTCAGGGGATACAGTCTGGCAACTACCGGAAAAGATGAATTGGGAAGAAATCTCCCCCTTATTTTTAACTCCCTTACCGATTATCAGTTGCCTGCGGTTTCATATTTGACCAGTCTAGGGGTAGTACTGTTTGGCAAATCTGATTTGGCAGTTAGAATCCCCTTTATTTTAATCGGTTTGGGGATTGTCTTTTTAACATACAGATTGGGTGGATGGTGGGCCGGCTTTGCAGCCGGCAGCAGTACCCTGCTGATTTTTCTTTCCAAAGTTCCCAATGAAGCGATTGTGTTAACCTTTCTTTTTACCCTGTTGTACATCGTTGTTTCCAGACCTGTGATTAATATAAAAATTTTTCTGGCGCTGCTGGGGCTGCTTGTTTTGGTTTCCAAAACAGCCTGGTTTTTAATTCCCGTATTTGTGATTTTTGCTGCCGGAAAAATTAGGTTTAAGTTGTTTTTGATCTCCGGCATATTTTGTGCCGCCGCCCTGATAATTTTTTTGCAAATTCCCCAGGGATGGCGGAGTTTGCAGGAAAATAATTTTCAGGGGTTTGCCGCCGCATCAATACAAAACGGCATTGACCGCTTGAGAGGGCAGGGGATACAGTCCGGCTGGCCGCCTGTTGCAGAAAAAATTTTCTTTAATAAATCCTGGTTTTTAACGGCAGGGATTTTTAACTGGTTTTCCAGTTTTAGCCCAGGTATTTTATTTGGCCCATTAGATAATATGGGGGTTTGGCCCAAGGCGGCCATTATCCCTTTTATTCTTGGATTATTCAGGGCTAAATCATTGATAGGTTTATCTTTAATTATGACTCTGCCTTTTTTATTTACCTATCCCGATATTGATAAGAGTATGCTGGTAGCAAGCGTGCCTTTCATGGCTTTGATAGTGGCTGCTGGTTTTAAATCTTTGAAGACTTTTTTTAAAATCCTGGTGGCAGGAGCGTTGATGTTTGAGCTAATCATCAATTTGTTAAACCCTGTTTCGCTGCGACCCACCTGGATTAAACAAATTGCCTATGACGCATATGAGCTTTCTTTAAAAAATAATGTGGTAGTATCCGATGACATTATTTCCGATATTACTCCTTTCCTGTATTGGCATACGCCGCTTTTGCCCGGAGAAAATTTAAAACAACCTTTTCCTTATAAAATCCGTCAAACTGAAATTGGCGATAATCTAAAAGTAGTCGGATGGGAGAATACTTTTTACATTTGTGGAGCAGATAAGCCAACCAGCATCATCGCCAGCCGGCGCGATCTAAAGAAAATTCAAATTGATCATAGGATAACTTATGAAAAGCAGTATAAAAACGATCAGGGTGAGGTAGCGGCATTTTTGATGCCTGATAAAATATGCGTACATTAAGAAACAAAAAATTTTTGCTGGTTTTGCTGTTAATTGCAGTGGCAGGGTTCTTGCGATTTTTTAAATTGGGGGAGTATCCTGTAGTTTTAAACCACGATGAAATCAGCCAGATTTATGAAACTGCCTCAATTGTTCAAACAGGCAAAGATATCTACGGAAACTTCCTGCCGCTGGCTTTTCCCTCAACCGGTGATTACAAACCCGGTCATTATATCTATTTAAGCACCCTGCCTTATCTAATCTTTGGCGATCAGGAAGCAACTATCAGAGTGACGGCAGCGTTTTTTGGCACTCTGACTGTTTTGGGAGTCTTTTTATTTGTTAAAGCATTAACACAAAACTGGAAGATTGCTTATTTGTCCGGGATCATGGTCGCTTTTACTCCTTCGGAAATATTTTATTCCAGAAAAAGCTTTGAAGGGGTAATCGGTGAAAGTTTAATTTTCTTTGGACTCTTTGCGCTTCTCAAGGGAAGATATATCGGGGCGCTGCTTTTGGGCCTGTCAATGTATGTGTATACTTCCTACATCATAGTAGTGCCTCTGCTGCTCCTATTCTTTTTAAGAAAAAGATTTCTGCCTTTGCTTCTTATTTGGCTGGCAGTGACACTGCCTCTTGTTCTGCTGATTGCCACTAACCAGGATTTGCGCTTTAGGGCCGGTTCGGTATTTATTACTCAAGATCCCAATTTCCAGGGATCGCTTGATTACATATTCAACCGTTACTTAAATCAATTTGATCCAACTTATCTTTTTTTAAACGGATTGAATTTGACAGATCAGGGAGTAGTGGGGATGGGTCCGCTGCTTCTTTTGCAGTTGCCGTTTTTAATCCTCGGACTTTTCCGCGTCAACAGATTACTTGTTGGCCTGATGATTGTATCGGTCATACCAAGCGCTGTCACATTCGAGCAACATAGCCCGCATCGGGCCACCTTATTTTTTGCTGCCTTAAGCATTATTTCCGCGTTAGGACTGCATTGGTTTATAATCACTAGCAGAAAACCCTGCCATTTTATGGCGGGGTTGAATGCTAAAGTGATTACAGTCTTCCGCGGAAAGCCCGGTGGAGCAGTAAGGTCGGGTTTTCTGCAGTTTCTTGTAAACTTTTTAAGAAAACCGCGGACTTTCAGTCCGCGGAAGTTTATCAGGAAATGGTTTGTATTGCTGCCTTTTTTGATTGCCGGCTTTTTATTAAATTTTGTCTATTTCGTGAGGATTTATACTGTTAGTTACCCATATGAAAAATCACAAAGCTTACATTATCCTTTTGTAGAAATTGCCAAGTTTGCCTGGTTAAAATATCAAAATTTTGACGGGATTGTTATTGATCCTAAATTTGGGGATGTGGCTCCGGAAACGGCCGTGGCGGTTCATTATTATTTGGCTTTTTATGGAAATTACCCGCCGGCCAAACTGCAGGGTCAGCTTAAGCTGGGGGAGATGTCGTTTGATAAATTTTCCATCCGTCCGGTAAATTGGGGAAAGGATAAAAATCTGCAAAATACCTTAATTATTGCCAGCCCTTGGAGTATCCCTGTAAATTCGCTGGACAAAGAAAAGATTATCAAAACCTTTTACTTTTATAATGGCGTGCCGGCATATTATGCCATCGGGCTTTAGATTGTGTTACCATAAAATGGATGAGGAAAGTTTATTTTCTTCTTTGTTTAATTATTCTTTTGGCCTTTTTGTTGCGGGTTTATAAGGTTACGGAAATACCGCCGGCTTTAAATTGGGACGAGGCATCAATCGGATACAATGCTTATTCTATTTTGCAAACGAACAAAGACGAATGGGGAAAGTTTTTGCCGGTTCATTTTAAATCTTACGGAGAATACAAATTACCCGGACAAATCTATTTAAGCATCCCGGGCGTGGCCATTTTTGGATTAAACGAGTTGGGAGTGCGGATTACGCCGGTAGTTTATGGCACCTTGACAGCGCTGGTGATGTTTTTTTTGGGAAGAGCCTTATTTTTAAGCAATAAGGCCGGTTTGCTGGCCGCCTTTTTGCTGGCTATTGCCCCCTGGCATATCCAGCTGACCCGGGCCTCTTTTGAGTCGTCTCTGGCTACGCTGTTTGTCACTTTGGGAATCTGGTTATTAATTAAGGGTTTTAAGGATCAAAAGTGGTTGATTGTCTCGATGATCCCATTTGCCCTTTCCGTATTTACTTACAATTCCGCCCGGATTTTTACGCCGATATTTTTAATGGCTATACTTTTTATCTACTGGAAAAAATTAATTAAATTTAAGAAATTTATCATACTGGCGCTCCTTATTTTTGTCGGCTTGCTCACCCCTCTTACTCCTTATTTTCTCTCGGGAGAGCGAAGCGCCAGATATAAACTGGTGAGTATTACCGATGATCCGGGGCTGGTGCCCCGGATTAACGAAAACAGAGGCCGCTCGACCTTACCCAAACCCCTGCCACGGTTGATACATAATAAAGTTACATATATTAGTTTTTATTTTGCGCGCAATTATCTTTCTCATTTTACTCCCCAGTTTTTATTTTTATCAGGCGCCCCTCACAAGCAACATCATGTGCAAAATCTGGGGCAGTTGTATTTATTTCAGGCGCCGTTTTTGTTGATTGGTCTTTGGGGTTTGTTTAAATACAAACATAAATTTAAAGGCCTGCTTTTTTCTTGGGTTTTTTTGGCCATGGTACCGGTTTCTATCACCGGAGACAGCATTCCCCACGCTTTGAGAACTTTGATTGCTGTGCCCTTTTATCAGTTGTTATCTGCATACGGATTTTTAATAACTTTAAATAAATTTTCTAAATTTTCTAAAATCTCTTTTTTTTCTAAAATCTCTTTTTTCTTTTTGCTTGGAGCAGTCATTTTAATCAGCGTTGGCTATTATCTTTATAATTACTTTATTATTTATCCCCGGCAATATTCCCGGGACTGGCAGTACGGATATAAACAGGCGGTTGAATATATCAAAGAGCATGAAGACGAATACGACCTGATTGTTTTCACCAGACATTACGGCGAGCCGCACATGTTTACCTTATTTTACTTAAATTATGATCCGGCCAAATATCAGGTTGATCCCAATTTAGTCAGGTTTGAAACCTATGACTGGGTCAGAGTTTTAAATTTTGACAAATTCTACTTTCCTGATTTGGGTGATGAAGGGACCGGGCAAAAAGATATCCTGGAGAAATACAAAGATAAAAAGATATTGCTGATTGGCAAGCCCGGCGATTTTCCGCTTGGCGGCAGAAGCCTTCTTAAGGTAAATTTTTTGGACAGCACCCCGGCATTTTTGATAGTAGACAATAAATGAGCAAAAAATTAACAAAAGTTACACTAATTTTAATAATCTCTCTCTTTTTATTTACCCGTCTTTACAAAATAGGGGAGATTCCCGTATCTGTTTATTGGGACGAAGCTTCCATTGGATATAACGCGTACTCGATTGCGGAAACTGGAAAAGATGAGTGGGGAGAATTTTTGCCTCTGCATTTCCGGGCATTTGGAGAATTTAAGTTACCCGTATATATTTATTCGGTTGTTCCATTTGTAAAAATCTTTGGTCTTAATGAATTTGCAGTTAGATTTCCGGCGGTTTTATTTTCTTTAGGAGCAGTGATTTTAACTTATCTTTTGACAAAAAAATTATTCAATCATACGGCTGCTTTATGGAGCAGTTTTTTTGTGACTGTGTCCCCCTGGTTTTTTATTTTTTCCCGGACCGGCTACGAGGTAACCGCCGGCTTAATGTTTTATCTTCTGGCAATTTATTTATTTTTTTTCCTAAACAAAAATTCATGGTTTCTGTTTTTTTCAATTTTGAGTTTTATTTTGAGCGCTTACAGCTATAACAGTTTTAGAATTATTTCGCCTTTAACTTTGATAATTCTTTTTACGATAGAGAGAGAAAATCTGGCAGTTTTTAAAAAATCATTATCCGTAGTAGCTCTGTCAGCAGTTATCTTGGGTTTAAGTCTTTGGCCAATTTATAGATTATATGTTTATGATGCCGGTATTTTCAGATTCCTGGCGGTTGGCGCCGAAAAAACAAATTTTATTAAAAATTATTTCTCTCATTTTAATCCGGATTTTTTAATTTCCGGGGATAAGAATTTAAGAAGCCAGCAAAAAGGTTTCGGTCAAATTTTTCCGTATGATTTTTTACTTTTACCATTGGGCCTTTTATTCATTATTAAATTTAAGTCAAAATATGGACTGCTCGCTTTAGCGTTAGTTTTAATTTCTATGATTCCTGCTGCTATGACTAAAGAGTCGCCTCATGCATTACGATCCCTGTCTGTTGTGCCGTTTATTTCTATGATTTCTGCCATGGGGGTAATTTTTTTTAAAAAATACTCCTTTGTTTTCCTGGTAATTTCATTAGCTTTTTTTATGAATTATTTTCTTAATTTTATCTATATTTATCCCGGTTACTCCAAAACCGCATGGCAGTCCGGATACAGAGAAATCTTCATGAATATAAATGATTCTGCCCCGGAAAAAATTGCAGTACCTGATAAAGATGGACAGCCATATATTTTTGCCCTTTTTTATTTAAAATACGATCCGGAAAAATTTCGACAGGAGGTAGTTAGAAACAGCGTTGATCAATGGGGGTTTTCCACTGTGAAACAATTTGGCAAATTTGAATTTATCAAAGATGAGTAAAGTAGCGGTTTTACTATTTTTTATTGTAATTTTAAGTTTGGGAGTCAGAATTATCAATTTGAGCATTGTTCCGCCTGCCCTTTCCTGGGACGAGGCGGCGGTTGGATACAACGGCTGGACCATTGCCAATTTTGGCCAGGACGAATACGGCAATCGGTTTCCTTTAAGTTTTAAATCCTTTGGCGAATATAAAAACCCGGTGGATATTTATCTGACAGCTTTAACTGTTAAATTTTTGGGCCTGTCAGAATTTAGCACCAGATTACCTGCTGCCCTTTTTGGAGTATTGAATGTAATACTTATTTTTTTTCTGGTTAAAGCATTATTTAGTAGCAGCCGGCTTGGACTTGCTGCCGCATTTTTCTTAAGTATTTCTCCCCAAAATATTCATTTTTCCCGTTTCAATCACGAGGCCAATTTTGCCTTATTTTTCTTTATGCTGGGGTTAGTGCTGTTTCTGGCCACGCTTAAAGGAAAAAAACTTTTATTTTTGGCGCTTATTAGTTTTATCTTGAGTTTTCTTTCCTATAGCGCTTCCAAAATGTTTATCCCTCTATTTATAATTATTTTGGTTTTAATCTATCGAAAAGAACTCTTAAAGATTAAAGTTCAGTTGCTTTGTTCGGGAGTCTTGATCGCTCTTTTTGCGATTTTTTTATTTTTACATCCCCATGCCTTGGGAATAGAGCGAGCAACTCAAACGGTGGGTAAGCTAAATTTGGCGCCGCTGCAATACATCAGGCATTTTTCTATTGATTTTTTGTTTATTCACGGGGATAAAAATCCCCGTTTATCTGCTCAAGCAACCGGGGAATTTTACTATATTGATGCAGTTTTTTTACTGGCCGGTTTTATCCTGATTTTTCGAAAGAGAACGAAAGAGTTTTTACTGGTAGCTGCTTGGTCTTTTCTTGCGGTGTTGCCGGCATCTTTTTCAACTGAAGCGCCGCATGCCGGAAGGGCCGCTTTTATGATGGGCAGCTGGCAGATTATTGCTGCCCTGGGGTTTTATAGATTTAATAAAATTATCAGGTGGGGTAGCTTGGGGATCTTAATTATTTTGCTTGTCAATTTTCTTAATCTTTATTTTGGTCAATATAGCAAGCGTTTTGCCATTGAATGGCAATACGGCATGAAGCAAATTGTGGAGTTTATTCAGGCAAATCCCCAATATAATCATATCTACATGACCGACGCGCGCTATCAGCCATACATTTTTTTCCTTTATTATTTGCAAACGCCGCTGCCGGATTATTTACGGACTGTTACTTATAATAAGGCAGAAAGCAGTAGAAGTTACAATAATGTTTTCTTTTTTGATAAATACTTTTTTGGCGGCTGGGATAGAGTTGAAAGTGTACCCGACAAAGGGGTATTGTATATTCTTACGCCAAGCGAATATGATGGCTTAAAATATCGCTCAAGCTTTGAGGTAAAAAAGATCATTAAGTATCCCAACGAAACCGATGCTTTTTATCTTGTTACCGGACAAAAATGAAAAAATTATCAATAGTGCTGGCTGTTTATAATGAGGAAGAGAACTTAAGACAGTGTCTGGAATCTGTTAAAGATTTAGCCTGGGAAATAGTAGTGGTTGACGGGGGATCAACCGATCGGACTTGTCAAGTTGCCAAAGACTTCGGAGCCAGAATTATTGATACCGATAACCCTCCTTTGTTTCATATCAATAAAAACAAGGCTATAGATGCGGCAAAAGGGGAGTGGATATTGCAGCTTGATGCGGATGAAATAGTGACAAAAGACCTGACTGCCGAAATCAAAGAAGCAATAGAAGAGCCTTTTATTAATGGTTACTGGATTCCCAGAAAAAATTTCTTTTTGGGAAGGTTTTTGAAAAAAGGAGGTCAATATCCGGATTATACTTTGAGACTTTATAAAAAGGGCAAAGGCCGTTTGCCGGCCAAAGATGTCCACGAGCAGGCGTTGGTGCAGGGGCAAACAGGATTTTTAAAAGCCGATTTATTGCATGTTAGAGACAAAACTTTTGCCTACTATCTTGAGGGATTTAACAGGTATACAGATTTGCTGGCTTTGCAACTTCAAGCAGCGGGTTTTAAAAATAATTTTTTTGCATTTGTTAATTTTCTTTTCTTTAAGCCTTTTTTTTGGTTTATCAAAGCCTATTTCCGCCATTTAGGGTTGATGGACGGCTTTCCCGGATTTATTTTTGCCTTGTTTTCCGCTTTGAGATTTCCTGTATCATATATTAAATACCGCATCAAAAATACAAAATGAAAATAGCATTTAACATTACTCCCTTGAAATCTATTCATAAAGAAAGAGGTACTGGTTATTACACCGCGAATTTACTTGAGGGTTTAAAAAAAGAAAAGGATTTGGAGATTATAGAATTTAGTAATCTTGCCGACATCAAAGGGAAAGTTGACGGTATTCATTTTCCCTGGTTTGATTTTTATTTTCACACTTTGCCAATCGGCAAATCTTTCCCTTGCGTGGTAACAATTCATGATGTAATTCCGTTGCTTTTTAAAAATCATTACCCGCCCGGATTAAGGGGTAAAATTAATTTCTTTCTGCAAAAACTGGCCTTAAAAAATTGCCGGTTTGTTATTACGGATTCTTTAGCTTCCAAAAGAGATATTGTTAAATACTTGAAGGTAAAGATGGATAAAGTGATAGTTGTACCGCTTGCGTCCGATGAAGGTTTTAAGCAGTTAAATGAGTCGAAACTGCTATTTTTCAAAAGAAAATATAATTTAGCCAATAGATTTATGCTTTATGTGGGGGATGCCAACTTTGTTAAAAACTTGCCGTTTTTGATAGATTGTTTTAAGGATCTTGTCAAGTCACCTGATTTGGCGGATTTAAAACTTGTTCTGGCGGGAGGAGTATTTTTAAAAAATCTGGAGGGGATTGATCATCCGGAACTCGACAGTTTGAAAAAAGCATTGGGTATGATTAAGCAGTACAATCTGGAAGATAAAGTTTTAAGACCGGGAAAACTGGAAACAGCAGATCTGGTGGCATTTTATAATCTGGCCACAGTTTATGCGCAGCCTTCATTTTATGAAGGGTTCGGGTTGCCGATATTGCAGGCGTTTGCCTGCGGTACTCCGGTTTTATCTTCCAACAGGGGCGCTTTGCCCGAAGTTGGCGGCGCCGCTGCCATATATTTTGATCCAAACAATAAATTACAATTTATTTCACAAGCTAAAGAAGTTTTAGCAAATAAATCCTTGCAGAATAAGTTATCAAGGTTTGGGTTAAAGCAGGCGGCAAAATTTTCCTGGGAGAAAACAGTTGCGGAAACAAGATTAGTTTATGAAAAAATTAAATCCTGACACTTTGCGAGCGATACTAATGTTTTTGATATGGAAAGCAGTCCTGGTGGCGGTGCTGATTTATTCTGTTAGCTTTATTCCGCTTCAATATACCGATCGATTTTTAGGCGGAGGTCCTGTGAATTATATGCTCGCGCCCGAGCTTTTTTCCTGGGCCAATTTTGACGGAGAACATTATTTATCGATTGCCATATTTGGTTATAAGGAAAAAGAACACGCTTTTTTTCCCGTTTATCCGGGGTTGATATCTTTTTTAGCCAGACCTTTTTCCCCTGATTTGCTCTCTTTCATTGTTAACTCTACCATCGCCGGTTTAGTGATTTCCAATCTATCTTTTTTACTGGCTCTTATTTTTCTCATGCAACTTATTAAAATTGACTTTCCTAAAAAAATTGCTTTTTTAACACTGGCGATTCTTTTAGTATTTCCCACCTCGTTTTATTTCGGCGCCGTTTACAGCGAAGGATTATTTTTATTGTTGACTGTGGGGTCATTTTATCTGGCCAGAAAAGGGCGTTTTCTTGGCGCATCGATTTTGGGAGCGGCAGCCTCTGCCACCAGAGTCTTTGGCGTGTTGCTTCTGCCGGCATTATTTATTGAGGCCAGAGAGCAAAAAGCAAAATTTTCAAAATCATTTTGGATTTTTCTGATTCCAATGGGACTTGTAGTTTACATGTTGTATCAATATTTTACGACAGGGGATCCGTTGGCCTTTTACAATTTGCAAGGCCAGGTTGGCGAACAACATCAATCAGGATTGATTTTATTGCCTCAAGTTTATTTCCGTTACATTAAGATGTTACTGACCGTAGATTTAGGCAACCCTATTTATCAAACAATTATTTTGGAATTCTTGGTGGGTATAATTTTCTTTTTGCTGCCTATTTACGGCTATTTTAAAAAGGCCAGACTCTCTTATGTAGTCTTTGCCATGCTGGGATTTCTCATGCCTGCGATTACCGGCAGTTTTTCTTCGGTACCCAGATATGTTACTATACTTTTTCCTTCTTTTTTATTTCTGGCAATGCTTATAAATAAACTGCCAAATTTATTAAAGATTGCCGTTTTGAGTTTTTCCGCTTTAATACTTATGATAGAGACCGCCTTATTTTTAAGGGGATATTGGATAGCATGAAAAAAATTTTAACACATCCGTTGTTTACAGGAAGCTTTATCATGGTTTTTGGCAGTAATGCTGTTAATTTCCTGAATTATTTATACCACCTGGTAATGGGGCAGATGTTAGGTCCGGTGTTTTACGGAGAACTGGTTGCGCTTATCTCACTCATAGGGCTTTTCTCGATAATTCCCGTATCTTTAACCTTGGTTATAGTTAAATATGTTTCGGCAGCTAAAAATGAAAGGGAAAACGCCGGGTTGGTACAATGGTTTAAATCTCAAGGGTTTAAGATTTCCTTTATCATGTTTATTTTCATTTTAATAATCTCCCCGGCGATTGCTAATTTTCTACATATAGAAAAAATCATTTATATTATTATTATTGCCGTATCCTTTTTATTATCTATTCAGGTGGTAATTAATCGGGCCATACTTCAAGGTCTTTTAAAGTTTAAGGAAACTGTATTATCGATTTTTGCTGAAGTAGGATTCAAATTCATCATCAGTTTGATATTAATATTTCTGGGATTTCGGGTAGGTGGGGCGATGATGGCCTTGGTAGTTTCTGTTTTTGTGGGATGGTACATGACCAGTCTTTATATAAGAGATAAACTTAAAGTTGTCAGCGACTATACCCCCGCTGTTAAGAAAATGCTTATTTTTAGTTTCCCCGTCCTAGTCCAATCTTTTGCCATAACCTCTCTTTATACTTCGGATATCATTTTAGTTAAGCATTTCTTTTCCTCTTTCGATACGGGTATTTATGCCTCGTTGTCCACCTTAGGTAAAATTATTTTTTTTGGAACGTCGCCGATTGCTTCCGTGATGTTTCCTTTGGTTTCTCAAAAGCAATCTAAAGGGGAAGGCTACAGAAAGATTTTTATTTACAGTTTATTAGCCACTTCCATTTTAGCATTTATAGCATTGGTTATTTATTGGTTAGTGCCGGAACTGGCCATCAGATTACTCTATGGTTCCGCCTATCTTGAGGCAACCAATCTTTTGGTATGGTTCGGCATTTTTATGACTCTTTTTACCCTTTCATCCTTGGTAATAAATTATAATCTGTCATTAGGAAAAATGAAAATTGTTATTTTCCCGCTGGTTGCGGCAATTCTTCAGATTATCCTGATCTGGTTTTATCACTACAGTCTATTTGAAGTGATACTGATTTCCATTGGAGTTTCCGCTTTACTACTCACTGCTTTGCTTATATACTCTATCTATTCCAAAAATGGACATAAAGTTAATTTCAATCATAGTACCGGCGTATAAACAGGAAAAAACCATTGCCAGAGATTTGCAAAGAATTAAGGAAGTTTTAGATAAATTACGCTATCCCACAGAGCTTATATGTGTGATTGACGGTGAGATTGATGGAACTTTCAAACAGGCCTCCAGGTTTGCCGAAAAAAACGGCCATACCAAAGTGATAGGCTATGATCATAATCAGGGTAAAGGCTATGCTATTCGTTTTGGAATGGCCGAAAGCAGAGGGGATATTATAGGTTTTATAGATGCGGGAATGGATCTTAATCCAATGGGTCTTTCCATGTTGCTGGAGCATTTTGAATGGTATAATGCCGATATAATAGTTGGTTCTAAAAGACACCCGGTTTCCAAGGTTTATTATCCCTGGCAGAGGAAAATTCTTTCATTTGGATATCAGATGCTGGTCAGATTGCTTTTTGGATTAAAAGTTAAAGATACTCAAGTGGGGATGAAATTTTTCAAAAGAGAAGTTTTAGAAGAGGTTCTTCCCAAGCTTTTAGTAAAACACTTTGCCTTTGATGTGGAAATGCTGGTGGTGGCCAATGCCCTGGGTTTTAATAGAATCTATGAGGCGCCGGTTGATATCAGACTCCATTTTGGCGGCGCATCTACCATCACCAGCCAAAAATTTTTAAGAACGGTATTGCGAATGCTGTGGGATACCCTGGCTATTTTTTACAGATTAAAAATTTTGAGATATTACGGCGATAAAAGATGAATATATTGATTCTATCTTGGAGGGGGTCGGGACATCCTAATGCCGGCGGAGCGGAAATCTCAACTCAAGAACATGCCGGGGGTTGGGTTGCGGCCGGTCACAGAGTGACTCTTTTTACTTCAGATTACGCGGGGAGCAAAAAGGAGGAGGTAGTAGATGGAGTAAAGATTATTAGAGCCGGTCCACAGGTATTTGGGGTACAAATAGAAGCGTTGAAATGGTATCTATTTAAAAGCCATCCAAAATTTGATTTGATAATCGATCAATTTCACGGCATCCCCTTTTTCACCCCCTTTTTTGTCCGCAGCAAAAAACTGGCTTTTATTCATGAGGTGACCAAAGAGATCTGGAAATTAAATCCTTGGCCAAAGCCCTGGTATTTTATACCGGCCATAGTTGGTAAATTTATCGAACCTTTAATCTTTAGGATTTTTTATCGCAAAGTCCCCTTTATGACAGTGTCGCAGTCGACAAAAAATGATTTAATCTCCTGGGGGATACCCGGGGGTAATATTACAATAATTCATAATGGAGTAACCATTCCCCATATAAAAATGCCTGCCAAAGAAAACAAAAAAACTCTAATTTATTTGGGAAGCCTAAGTAAAGATAAGGGGATAGAGGACGCTTTGCAGGTTTTCTCAATACTAAAAAATCAAGACTTTCAGTTTTGGGTTGTGGGAAAATCAGATCCCCGATATCTAAATTTCCTACAAAAAATGTGTTACGATTTGGGGATTGAGAAACAGGTTAAATTTTGGGGATTTGTTTCGGAAAAAGAAAAGTTT
>JACPEZ010000008.1 GCA_016183225.1 Candidatus Daviesbacteria bacterium | reverse complement strand
GTTCGAATCTCACCCCCACCGCACTTCGACAAGCTCAGTGTAAACCAGTCCTTGTAGGCTAATGGACAGACCCCGGGATTCCGGATCCCGTGATGCGGGTTCCCTGCCCGCTAGCCATGCGTCTGTAGCTTAATTGGATAGAGCACAAGATTCCGGATCTTGAGGTTGGAGGTTCAAGTCCTCTCAGACGCACAAGCTTGGCAGGTGGGGAATCCCGCCAAGGGCGCTAATTATGAAACGAGAATTTTCTGCAGGGGGGATAGTATTTAATAAAAAGGGCCAAGTGCTTTTGACGTGCTTTTGACCAAGCACTCCCAAAATCATCACTGGTCCTTTCCCAAGGGCTTAATTGACCCCGGCCAAACTCCCCAGGAAGCAGCAGTCAGGGAAGTCAAAGAAGAAGGTGGAGTGGAAGCTAAAATTGTAGAGAAGATAGGTTATTCCAAATATGTTTACAGTTTAAATGACGAGAAAATTTTTAAAATAGTAACTTATTTTTTGATGGAATATGTTTCCGGTGATCCGAAAGATCATGACTGGGAAATGGAAGATGCGGGATGGTATGAGCCGGATGAAGCATTAAAACAGCTGACTTTTTCCCAGGACAAAACTTTACTCAAAAAAGCATTAGAAATGAGAAATGGATAATTTTGTCTCCCGCGGAGGTATAAAACTTCAGGCCGCCATTGAAAATTGGAAACTAAAAATTGAAAACTTGGTTTGTCTTGATGTTGGCTCATCCACCGGAGGTTTTGTGGACTGCCTTTTGCAAAATGGGGCCAAAAAAGTTTATGCCCTGGATACTTCTTATGGAGAACTGGCCTGGAAATTAAGAAACGATCCTCGGGTGGTAGTGATGGAAAGAACGAACATCCTGTATCTCAATAATCAAAATGTTTTCGATCGTGAACAAAATGAACTAAAAATGGATTTGATCACCATTGATGCCGGCTGGACTAAGCTGGAACTTATTTTGCCTGTTGTTAAAAAATTCCTGAAAAAAGGGGGAATAATTATTGCCTTACTTAAACCCCAGTATGAAGCCGACAAAAAAGATTTGGTGAAAGGTGTTTTGCCAGGGGACATTGCCGAGAGAGTAAAAGATGAAGCTATAAATAGAATTAAGAATTAAGCATATTATGGAATCGCCTATTTTGGGAACTGGAGGAAACCGGGAATATTTACTGCTTCTTCAGATGTAAAAATCTAAGGGTATCGTTGACAGTGCTTTCCAATTGCTTGCTTTTCCAAAGATAAATAATGGGGATAGCTCCAAAAAGATTAATTAAAAATATGGCTGTAAACCACAAAGTATCTCCTTTTTTGGCAGATTTCCAAAGGCCCATGGCTTTCCAAAAAGCTTCCCAGATTATCAAAACAACAATTCCCAAGCCTGCCGGATTAAAATTAAAACTATTCCAGTTAAACATAATGTAATTATACTATAATATACCATACTGGAGGAGTCAGATAGCGGTTTATTCTACGCGCTTGGAAAGCGCGCGAGCGCAAGCTCACGTGGGTTCGAATCCCACCTCCTCCGCAGCGTAAGAACGTTTTCACCAAAGGTGAATTACGTTCAACGCTGCTGAAACGTTTAATTCGCCTTTGGCGAATTATTACGTTTCGCTAAAGAAAAACTTGTGAAAAAGGTATAGTATCGTCAGCAAAAATATATGGAAATTATTTATATTGCCTTATTAACTCTAATTGCCTCCGCTATTGGCACCATCACCGGTTTTGGCACATCCACCCTGATGATTCCGGTACTGGTAATATTTTTTCCGCCTGTCGAGGCGATATTTTTGGTGGCGATTATTCACTGGTTTGGCAATATTTGGAAAGTGGCGCTTTTCCGCTCCGGTTTTAATTTGCGTCTGCTTATTCTTTTTGGAGTTGTTGGGCTTTCGACAAGTTATCTTGGCGCATATATCTCGCTGGGTGCAAATGGGCAAATTCTGCTCCGCTTTCTCGGCGCGTTTCTGGCAGGCTACTCTATCTTTTTAGTATTTCAATCTAAGTTTAAGATTCCTGCAGGAAATCTAACGGCGCTGTTAGGCGGAGCGCTGTCGGGATTTTTCGCCGGCATGTTTGGTATTGGCGGAGCCATCCGCAGTCTGTTTTTGACTGCTTTTGATTTGCCAAAAGCCACGTATATCGCCACTGCCGGGGCCATCGGGCTGTTGGTTGATTCAACCCGTATCATTACCTATTTCACCGGCGGCGCGACACTCCCAAAAGAGCTTTGGTACGGATTGCTTCTTTTTATCCCAATTTCGTTTACGGGAGCGCAAATTGCCAAAAAAATTGTGGATAAAATCCCGCAAAATGAGTTTCGTATGGTAATCTCCGTATTTCTTTTCGCCATAGGATTAAAATTAATTGTCTGGCCGTAATTTAAGAAAAGAATTTGCCGCCAGAGACGAAAATCAGTTATGATATTTTCAAATTATGGCTAAAGTAAAAATTTTAATTGAAGGGTATGCCAAAAAACTTAAAAATGGCTGGGTAGCAAGTTCTACTGCCTGTCTGATTACCACAGAAAATAAAAAAATTATTACAGACCCGGGATGTAACCGTAAAAAACTATTAGAAGCATTAAAAAAGGAAGGTTTGACTGCAAATGATATCAACTATGTTTTTCTATCCCATTGCCATCCTGACCATATTTTGCTGGTAGGGATTTTTGAAAAAGCAAAATTTATCACTTTTGATACCAACTTAATGTATGACGGCGACCTAATACTGGAATTTGATAAACACATATTAGGGAAAGATATAGAAATTATTGAAACACCAGGGCATGTACTTGAACACCTCTCGCTTCTAATAAAAACCCCTAAGGGGAAAATAGCAATTGCCGGTGACGCAATCTGGTGGATTGAGGGAGAGGAACAAGTGTTTGATATAAAGCAAAAAGACCACTCGCAGGCCAAAGGGATGAACATGGACGAGTTGATTGAAAGCCGAAAAAAGCTTGTAGAAACAGCTGATTACATCATTCCCGGACACGGAAAAATGTTTAAAGTTCAAAAATAATTTTCAAAATCTTTTGGTGTAGAAATGGCAGTAGGGGGTTTTACCGGTTTTCTCATAATAATCCTGATGGTAATCTTCAGCCGGGTAAAATTTTTCTGCTTTTTTTAAGATAGTGGCCACTTTGTAACCTTTGTTTTTCAAAGTATCAATTAACTTATTGGCAATTTGTTTTTGCTCGTCATCCACATAGAAAATTGCTGATTGATACTGCTCACCAATATCCGGGCCCTGCCTTTTAACTTGAGTGGGATCATGGATTTCAAAAAAGAATCTGGTTAGTGTTTCAAAATCTACTTTTGCAGGATCAAAAACTACCTCCACTGTTTCCAGGTGGCCGTCTCCCATGTAGCCAGCAGTGGTGGAAAGTACCCCCTTTTGATCTTTAAAAAGATATTCCACTCCCCAAAAGCAGCCACCGGCAAAATAGGCTTTATCTTGATCTGCCATATCTTAAAAATACCTCATCCTTGATTTTTTTAACAGAAATAAGTTTAAATTTTTTAATTTTGGAGGGAGGGAACAAATAGCTTTCTACCAGGGTTAAAGTATCTTTGCTGCTGCCAAAAATCTTGGGGGAAATGGTTAAAAATATCTCATCCAGCAAATCTTCTTTTAAAAATGAGGCTAAAAGAGTGGGTCCTCCTTCCACCAAAACCTTTCTATAACCTTTTTGATATATGTCACTGACTAATTTTTTAAGATCACGGTTGGCAATCAGATAGGGGAGGTTTGGATGGTGTTTTTTAAGAGATTTTAAAGTTTGTTTGCCAAACTCTCTGGCCAGATTCTTGCCGTGAATTAAACAATCGGCATGGGAGCGAAGTTCTAAAAGAATTTGGTGATCAACAGAACTGCCAATCGGCCAATACCCCTTTTTCGAAACCGCAGTTTTCCCATCAATAGTCTGGACAAAATTGGTAAAGAAAAAAGGTCTATTCTTAATTTTGGGAAAGCTTAAGTTCGGGTAAAACATGTTTGGCAGCCAGAAACTTGAGGGTCGCTTTAACAGCTATAAATGATACGGCTATGCCTGTGGCAAACAGCAATCTTTCCGAAATTACCACCGGAATTAAGCTGTTCCAGACCGGGGCCGGCAAATTAAAGGCCCAAATCCAGGCTGCCCCGCCCACTGCATGGGCAGTAAAAGTGGCTCCCAGGCTTTTCATGTAGAGATTATTTTTAAACTTGTAAGCAATCAAGGGAATCAGCCAGAATAAAGTGTAATAAGGCACTTGTCTCCCATTGGGGTGAGCCAGAAAAACGAAAATGGCCACCAGAGGTACTGCCAAAATCCAGTTGTTAGGGCCTTTTTTCAAAGTGGCAAAATAATAAACGGCAAAAAGAGTGGGGAAAAGCCTAATGATAGCTCCCGTGGTCCAGGGTAAATCTTTGATCAAATTATTGGCTACCATCACGGAAAAAACCGAGACTATGCCAAAAACCGGCCCTAAAAATGCACCGGCTAAAGGAGCAAAAAAATCAAACAAAGTAAAAGAAACATTCGAACCCAGTAATTTATTAAAAGGAACCTGCAAGCCGGCAAATCCCACCAGGGTAAAGATAGCCAAAAACAGCAATTTCTCTCGTAAACTCTTGGACATCAGAGTCCAAGATTAAACCAAACCCCGTTAATTGTCAAGAGAGGGTTGTTTTTGGGATTTTTTTGGGCTATAATTTGCCCAACAGTTTCTGGTGGCCGCGTTTTGCACGAGCGATCAGATAAACCTATGGACGACAGAGACTTAATCAAGCAGAAAATTAATATTGTTGATTTGATTCAAGAGTATCTTCCTCTAAAAAAGGCCGGAGTCAATTTCAAGGCTCTGTGTCCGTTTCATCAGGAAAAAACTCCCTCTTTTGTGGTTTCTCCCGAGCGGCAAATTTTCAAATGTTTTGGCTGCCAGAAGTCAGGTGATATTTTTACTTTTCTCATGGAAAAAGAAGGGATGGATTTTAAAGAGGCCCTGGAAGTTTTGGCCAAAAAAGCCGGGGTGACATTAAAAAAAAGTCCCGAAAAAAAAGACTTTAAGGACAGACTATTTGCCATTAACTTAAAAGCCCAGGAATTTTTCCACTATCTTTTAACCAAACACCAACTGGGCAAAAAAGCCCTTGAGTATTTGAAGGTAAGAGGATTAAGCGGCGAGTCAATAGAAACCTTTGGCTTGGGTTATGCTCCCAATTCCTGGGAATCATTAACTAAATTTTTGCTAAAAAGAGGATTTAAGATTGAGGAAATTGTGGGATCGGGTTTGGGAGTAGCTTCCAGATCGGGCAGCTATGATCGTTTCCGGGGCCGGGTGATCTTTCCTTTAATTGACGGAAAAGACAAATTAAGAGGTTTTGCCGGCCGGGTCCTGGATGGAAGCGAACCCAAATACATTAACACTCCCCAGACACCAATTTTTGATAAGGGCAACATGCTTTATGGCCTTAATCTGGCCAAAGGAGAGATCAGAAGCAAAGCCGAGGCCATTTTGGTGGAAGGGGAAATGGATGTGATTTTATCTCATCAGGCAGGAGTAAAAAATGTGGTGGCCCCCAAAGGCACTGCTTTAACCGAAGGTCAAATTGATCTGTTGAAAAAATACTGCCAAAATGTCCTGCTTTGTTTTGACATGGATTTGGCCGGGGACTCTGCTTCCAGACGGGGCATAGAAATGATCGACCGGGCCGGATTTAACATTAAAGTGATCCGGCTGGAGCAAGGTAAAGATGCGGCAGAAGTCGCTCAAACGGACATTAAACTCTGGCAGGAGGCTATTTCCTCGGCCACGGCGATTTATGATTATTATCTGCAGTCTGTTTCCAACCGGTTTGACCTGAAAAATCCGGCCCATCTGCGGGCCATCAGAGATGAGCTGGTGCCTGTTTGGGCCAAAATCAGTGATGATCTGCTGCGTGATCACTACATCCAAAAATTATCGGGCTTTTTAAAGATTGAAGAGCAGGTGTTGCGGACTGCCGTGGAAAAAGAAAGATCCGGCGGAAAAAGAACTTACACCCAAATTCTTCATCAGGCCCAGGATGATGCGGTAGAGGCTTCCTCCCGCCGGGAACTGCTGGAAGAATATCTGATTGCCCTGCTTTTGCATATTCCTCCAACCTTAAATTTTGTGCCTTCCTTCCCGGAAACTCTGTTTATGAAAGAAATTTGGAGACAAATATATGTGCTTTTATTTTTATATCTGGACTCGATTTCTTTCAAAAGTAAATCATTTGATATAAATGAGTTTATTAAAGATTTGCCAAAAGAATTGCTTTCTGAAGTAGATAGATTATATTTAACAGAACTGGATAGTAAACTTACAGATCCTAAAAATTGGCAAAAAGAGCTGGAGCAGGTCATTTCGGAGCTGAAAAAAGCTTTAATTAAAGCTTCGCTGCAGAAACTATCTTTCGAGATAAAAAATGCCGAGCAATTTGGTAATATAGAAGTGCTGGAAACATTAAACAAAAGGTTTAGAGATTTATCTGTTAAGCTGAAGAATTTGTAAGAATATGGCTAAAAAAAATAAAGAAGTTATAGTTGATCCGAACAAATTACTTAAACTGGGTAAAGACCGGGGTTTTATCACCCAGGAGGAAATTCTGCAGGTTTTCCCCAAGCCGGAGGAAACTATTGAGGAGTTGGATGAGTTTTATATCAAGCTGCTGGAGATGGCAGTAGATGTTTTTGAAACAACGGCCGAAGAGCTGGAGGCGGATGTTAAAGGGGCCAGCGAGCTTGAAAAAGAGCTGGAGCTTTTAACCACTTTGGAAGAAGGGTCTGTGACCGATCCGGTCAGGCAGTATTTACGCGATATCGGCAAAATCCCTTTGTTAACAGCGCAGGATGAAATAGAATTGGCCAAAAAAGCGGAAAAGGGCGAGAAAAAATCCAGGGACAGATTAATCAGCGCCAATTTGCGTTTGGTGGTCTCCATAGCCAAAAAATATGTGGGTCGGGGAATGAGTTTACTCGATTTGATTGAGGAAGGAAATATCGGCTTGATGCGGGCGGTTGACAAGTACGACTGGAGAAGAGGCTATAAATTTTCCACCTACGCCACCTGGTGGATCCGCCAGGCCATCACCCGGGCCATTGCCGATCAGGCCAGAACCATCAGAATTCCCGTGCACATGGTAGAGACCATCAATCGTTTTAACAGAACCCAGCGTAAACTGATGCAGGAGTTGGGCAGGGAACCTACACCGGAAGAAGTGGCAGCGGTTTTAGGGATAGATCCTCAAAAAGCCCGGGAAATTGTCAAGGTTTCGCAAGAGCCCACCTCCCTGGAAACTCCGGTGGGGGATGAGGAAGATTCTCATTTGGGAGATTTTATTGCCGATCAGGGACTCCAGCCTGATGAACAAGCAACCAGGGAATTACTTAAAATCCACCTGGATGAAGTACTGGATTCTCTCTCCCCGCGGGAAAAAAGGGTCTTGCAGCTTAGATTTGGTTTGGAGGATGGCAAACAACGGACTCTGGAGGAAGTGGGCAGGGAGTTTGGAGTAACCAGGGAGAGAATTCGCCAGATCGAAGCCAAAGCTGTCAGGAAGTTGAAGCACCCTACTCGCGCCAAAAAACTAAGAGACTATTTGGAGTAATTGATTTTTTTCTTTAGGTAAATGAGCAGAAAATAGCTGGCGAATAGCGCTACAATCGAGAAATATAAAATTATGATTGCCCATCCAATCATTTGAGACAATTGATCCCCATATCGGAAAAGTCCTTGTTCTCTTAAAAATCGCAGTATCCAGGTACTACTTCCCCACGAGTGCCCAATAGTAAAAAGAAACATCAGAAAAATATTAAACGGCTCCTTAATTTTTTTAATAACCCAATACCAAATGGCAAACCAAATAATGCTCCCAATAATGTAGAGCCAGGGAGAAACCAAAAGAAAATAGTAGACTGGGTTTGCTTCGTTGACAATTCTTTGTTGCGACCAATATTGAGGAGTTTGTCCTAACAGGGTAATTACCGAATCTACAAATGCAGGCAACAGAAAGGCAAAAAATAGGGGATTGTCACGAACTATCTTCACAAGAATATGTTATCACATTCTGGATTTCAGCTTTAGTAGGTGATAAAATTACCACTGTACGTTAACATTCCTCGATAGCTCCAACAGGGAGATCGGCTCGCCATGAAACATTTTTAGTCTTAAGATCGAAGTACCGTCTCTAGTAATAGATACTTGACAATTCTTAGTCCGAATTTGATAATGTAAGTATGGGGTATGTAGGTAAATTAGAAGAGAAGATTAAAGCTCAAGAACTACGCAAAGAAGGTTTATCTTATGGTGCAATAATCCAGCAAATCCATGTATCAAAAGATACTATTAGCAGATGGTGTCGGGATATTGAGCTCACAAAGGACCAAAAAAGAAAGCTGCTAGAGAATAAAATGTTTGGTCAAAGGAAAGGCTCAATAATAGCAGCTGATAATAAAAGAAGAGCAAGATTAATTAGGACAGAAATCATTTTTAAAGATGCCAAGAAAGAACTTGGCGGGTTGTCAAAAAGAGATCGCTTCATAGCTGGAGTAGCGCTTTACGCAGGAGAAGGGTATAAAAATGACGGAAAGGGAGGATTTTCAAATTCAGACCCTATCCTTATTAAGTTTATGAGTAGATGGTTCCAGGAATCTTGCCATTTACCATTATCTAAATTTCGAGGATCAATATGGATACATGAAGGTCTCGATGGTGTAGTAGCTAAACAATTCTGGTCACAATTGACTAATATCCCTGAAAAACAATTCCACAAGATCTATATAGCGAAAGATAAGAAAGATAGTAAAAAAATCAGAAAGAATATTCATCAGTATGGTGTTTTTGCAATCCGTTTCAGCGATAGTGATAAGCAGAGGCGAATCATGGGATGGATTTCAGCTTTGGTAGGTGGTAAAATGCCAAAGGCACATTAACATTCCTCGATAGCTCAACGGTAGAGCGGCTCGCTGTGTTAGCAGCCTCTAGTAGAAATATTAGAGTGAAAAGTGGGTGAATTCAGGGAACATCTTAAGATAACCCTGAGCCAAGACTTGTACCGTCTGGTACAGGTAAGGTGCAGAGACTAGGTGATTACACCAATTAGCGCCCACTACCTAAAACCTTTTGGTAATGGTGATGAGATAGTCCATTAAAGTAACGAGAAGGTTCCTGGTTCGAATCCAGGTCGAGGAGCATTTTCTTTCAACCTCTTCAATATATTGACATGCTGAATCTTTTCTGCTTACAATGTAGTTGGTAAGATGAAATACATATTCAAATTTGCCAAAAAGTTTTTGGCTTCATTGATAGTATTTTTCCTCCTTTTAACCGGGCCTCAAAGTTTGGTATTAGCTCATCAGAACCAGGAAAAACGAGTTGACGTATTTATCGGCTTTACCCAAAGGCCGGGATCTGATGAGCAGAATTTAGTAAAAGGATTGGGAGGAAAAGTTAAACACAGCTACACTCTTGTGCCGGCAATTGCGGCAAACATTCCGGAAGCTGCAGTAGCAGCGCTTCAAAACAACCCTAAAGTAACAGTAATAGAACCGGATATTAAAGTGTATGCCGTAGATGCCGAACTTGATAGCGCTTGGGGGGTGAAGAAGATTGGCTCGGGGACAGTGCATGACGGCGGTAATAAAGGAACGGGGGTTAAGGTTGGCGTAATTGATTCGGGAGTTGATTATACCCATCCGGACTTGGATGCAAATTACGCTGGTGGTTACGATTTTTACAACGGCGATTTTGATCCAATGGATGATAATGGCCATGGAACGCATGTTTCAGGGACAATTGCAGCAGAAGACAATGACGTAGGCGTAGTTGGGGTAGCACCCGAGGCGAAGGTTTATGCGTATAAAGTATTGGGGGCAGACGGCAGCGGAAGCTACAGTGATGTTGTGGCGGCGCTTGAGAAAGCGGTGAATGACGGTATTCAGGTCACAAATAACAGCTATGGGAGTTCCGGAGACCCGGGAAGCACGGTTAAGGCGGCTTTTGACAATTCTGCGGCGTTGGGTATATTGCATATTGCGGCGGCAGGCAACTCCGGTAACCCGCCCGGAAAAGGAGACAATGTTATCTATCCTGCCCGTTGGGAGTCACTGGTGGCTGTTGCGGCAACCGACAGCAACGATAAAAGGGCAAGTTGGTCAAGTACCGGTCCTGCGGTTGAACTTTCAGGTCCCGGGGTAAGCATCAATTCAACGCTCCCCGGAGGAGAGTATGGGAAGTACAGCGGAACATCCATGGCGAGTCCACATGTTGCCGGTACCGCGGCTTTAGTTATAAAGGCCGGTTTTGACGATGTTCGGGGGAGAATGAATAGCACGGCCGTGGATCTTGGCAGCGCCGGTCGGGATACGCATTATGGTTATGGAAGGGTCGATGCGGCAGCGGCAGGGAGTGTTCCCGAGCCGGTTGACCAACTCCCCGCTGTTTCCGTTACCAGCCCGTTAGAGGACGGGGTAGTTTCCGGCACGGTTTTGATTACAGCTGATGCCAGTGATGATAACGGCGTCGTTAGCGTTGATTTTTATATTGACGGCGTCTTGCTTAGCTCTGATACTGCAAGCCCATATGAGGCAAGCTGGGATACAACAAATGCAACAGAAGGAGCTCATGTAATCACTGCGACTGCCACAGACACTGCTTCCCAAACTAGTAGTGACGATGTTAATGTCACGGTAGATAATGTTAATGATTCGCCGATTGCCGATGCCGGCGCGGATCAGATAGTTACTGATAACGACGGCAATGGCACGGAAGCAGTTACTCTAGACGGTTCCGGTTCCTATGATCCTGATGGAACGGTTGTCTCCTATGATTGGTACGAGGGTGGGACATTGCTGGGAAGCGGTGCTACTGCCACAGTTGATTTCGCCTTAGGGACACATACCGTCACCTTGACGGTTACAGACGACGATGGAGTGGCAGCCTCGGATGATGTAGTAATAACTGTTGTTGAAGCGTCGGATATTTCATTAACAGCTACAGGATATAAAGTCAGAGGATTACAAAAGACTGATCTGGATTGGTCTGGTGCAAATACGACTAATGTTGATGTGTATCGAGACGGTGTTTTGGTGGAAACTACAATCAATGACGGAGCTTACACCGACAACATTGATCAAAGAGGTAAAGGCACCTATATCTATCAGGTCTGTGAAGAAGGAACTACCACCTGCTCCAACGAATCAACCGTAATTTTTAATTAAGATGAGAAACCAACAAGGATTCATTCCGCTAGCAGTTTTGGCTATCGTTGCAGTAGTAGGAGTGGGTGGAACAGGTGCTGCGGTAGCTTCTCAAGGCTCTGTCCCGGGAGACGGATTATACCCGGTAAAAACACTAACCGAAAATGTCCGTCTTGCTTCGTCTTTTGGGCAAGAGAGTAAAACAAGGACACAACTTGCTATTGCCGAAGAGAAACTTAAAGAAATTGAGAAGTTGCAGGTAAGAGGTGGGGATGATGAGAGAATCGGTGAAGCTGCAGACCGGTACGGCTCAATGATTTCCGGTGCAGCCCAGAGTGTAGCAACCTCTGCCCAAAGCGGAGAGGGGTTTGACGAAGCTTTAGCCGAACTTGTGACAAAAGCAACCTCAATTCATTTGACTGTTTTAGCCGGAGTTTATGAAAAAGTGCCTGATCAGGCAAAACCGGCTATTGAGAGAGCAATGCAACAGAGTACCAGAGGACAGGAAGAAGCATTAAGGGGCGTTTCAAATAGTAGACGCGAGGAAGTAGAACAAGAAGTTGAACAAAGAAAACAGGAAGTACAGGAAAGATTAGATACCTTACGTCAGGAAGGTAAGCCAATTCCTAGAGGTCCTGTACAAGTCCCACAAACACCACAGCAGGGTGGAGCACCTGAATCTGAAAATGAACAAGGTTCTTCTTCGAATAGAGGCGCACAAGACACAGTTAGACCTACCACCCCTGGACGTCCCTAGATTAAAAGAAGTGCTGGTTTTCTAACTAATTTGTTTTAATTAGCTGTTTCTGCTACAATAGGGTCCTTAAACTTTTATGAGCAACCCTTGTATTAATTGCGGCAGAGAAAGAATTGACGGTAAAAGCTGGGAAGGGAAAAGCGGCATCTCTACTATTACCTATACCCAAACTATTTGTCCTGATTCTGAATGTCAAAAAATTGTTGATCAGCAAACTGCCGACCGGAAAGCCAAAAGCGAACTTCTGGCCAGAGGTAAGATAGAAGCAAAATTGGCCAGACAAAAATTAATGGCTACCGCCGGTGCATAATCTTCATCAATTGGTAAAAAAAATAAAAACAAAAGGCACCATTTGCCTGGTGGGCGGTTGTTTTGATATTTTGCATCCCGGACACGTGGTTTTTTTACAAAAGGCCAAAAAGCAGGCAGATTTTTTAATAGTTTTACTGGAGAATGATCAAAGAGTTAAGGAGTTAAAGGGCGTCAATCGTCCCGTTCACACTCAAAAGCAAAGAGCCCAAATTTTATCAGCCCTTAAGTTTGTTGACTATGTAGTGATGCTGCCATATCTGAAGGGTGAGGAAGAATATGATGCGGTTATTCAAAAAATCAAACCGGATGTGATTGCTGTCACCAGGGGAACCAATACCCGTCATCATCAAAGGTCAGCTCGAAAAATAGGAGCAGGATTAGTTTATGTGGCCAGGATTGCCAATCATTCCTCAAGTGCGATATTGACAAGCAGGAGTAAATAGGATATAGATAATACTATGCAAAAGAATTTCCTGGTTACTGCCGCCGTGGTAGGAGTAATAGTGATAGCCGGCATCTGGCTTCTAACAGGATCTAAAAAGACCGCGCCTGTTCCTTCTTCACAAACCAGTCCTGCGCCTGCCTTGCAGGAGGAAGCCAGTCCATCCGCTACAGTTTCCCAAAATGTAGTCAGAATTACCTCAAGCGGTTTCGAGCCCCAAACAATTACCATCAAAGCAGGAGAGTCAGTGACTTGGGTTAACGAAAACACCGTTTCCCATCAGGTTAACTCTGCAGTCCATCCCACCCATCAGGTTTATCCGTCGCTTAATACCATCGGTTTGCTGCAAGCAGGGGAGAGTAAATCTCTAGTTTTTCCCGAGGCAGGCAGTTTTAAATATCACGATCATCTAAATCCGTCTTTAACAGGCTCTGTGGTGGTTGAATAATCTTGTGAGAATTAAATTAATTTTCCTGTCTTTATTTTTCCTGGTTGTTTTTACTGCCTTTTCCTATTCTGTGGCCAAGGAAAACTGGCAAAAAACCGATTTTGACTCAACTGTTAAGCTGCAGGATCATATTTCCAGAAAATGGGATCCGCTGTTTTCCTATTTCAGTTTATTGGGCAGTGCGGAAGTAACAGTGGGAGTAAGCCTCATGCTGGCCTTTTTAGCTTTGATAAGGTTAAGATGGCTTGCCGTTTTGGGGTGGCTGGCGATTTTGCCGGCATCTCTGGTTGAGGTATTTGGCAAGCTGGTGCTTTACCACCCGGGCCCGCCTGTTTTATTCCACCGCAGTTTGCTTCCCACGTCGCTACCTTCTTTTTATGTCCATACTGATTTTTCTTATCCTTCGGGTCATATGACCAGGACTGCTTTTTTGCTGACTGTTTTTTTGATGATAGCGCTTTTTTCCTGGAAAGAGAGTGTTATAAAAATTATAACAATTATAATGATTATACTAATAGCTTTGATGATGGCTTTAACCCGTATTTATCTGGGCGAACACTGGTTGTCGGATGTGGTGGGCGGAGGGCTTTTGGGGTTATCCTTTGGACTGTTAGCGGGTACCTTGATCTTAAAAAGAATTTGAAGTAAGATAAGCCGGACTGGCCCGAGTAAGGGGGTGATAAAATTGAATAGAAATGTGGCTATTGTCACGGCCATTTTGGTATTGGTAGTTATTGCCGGGTATCTGGTTTGGCTTAGAAGCCGTTATCAGCCGCCTGTTTCGCCACAGGTAGGAGGAGAAATTCAAGTTACGCCGTCGCCCGAGCCTGCGGTTTCGGCCAGCCCGTCTGCTACACCGGGAAAAGAGGCGACAGGATCGGTTAAACAGAAAACATCCAGCCCGGGCGCTGCTGCCAGATAGGAGTAATGGAAAAACCTGCTGTTGAAAAATTAGTTATTATCGGTTCTGGTCCGGCAGGTTTAACTGCTGCCATTTACGCTGCCCGCGCCAATTTAAATCCTCTGGTAATCTCCGGCAGGGAAGCGGGAGGGCAACTCATGTTAACCACGGATGTTGATGATTTCCCCGGATTTGATCAGGGAATTCAAGGCCCTGATTTAATGGCTAAAATGCGCAAGCAGGCCGAGCGTTTTAACACCCGCTTTATCAATGAAGATGTTATTTCTATCAATTTAAAAACTAAACCATTTGTTATCCAGACGGAAAGCGGTAGTCTGAAGACGGAAAGCATAATTATATCCACCGGTGCTTCTGCTATGTGGCTTAACCTACCTTCAGAACAAAGATTAATTGGTAAAGGTGTATCTTCCTGCGCTGTTTGTGACGGATTTTTCTTTAAGAATAAAAATGTAGTAGTAGTCGGAGGAGGGGATACTGCCATGAGAGAGGCTAATTATTTATCCAAATTATGTAAACAAGTAATTGTAGTACATCGACGTGACAGTTTAAGAGCCCAAGCCGCGCTGCAGGATTTAGTCAAATCAAAAAAGAACGTTAATTTTATGTGGAATTCTATTGTAGAAGAAGTGTTGGGACAAGATAAAGTAACAGGAGTGAAAATAAAAAATACCCAAAACAATAAGATTAGTCAGCTGCAAATAGATGGAGTCTTTATTGCCATTGGTCACAGGCCCAATACTGACTTTTTAAAAGGACAACTGGATTTGGATGAAAAAGGGTATATTTTGGTGGAAAACGAAACCCACACCAAAGTGCCAGGAGTGTTTGTGGCAGGAGATGTGGCAGACTGGCATTACCGGCAGGCAGTCACAGCAGCCGGCATGGGCTGCAAAGCTTCCTTTGATGCAGAAGAATATCTGGAGAAATTAAAATAGACTGAAATAAAATCAACTAATCTTTATGTCTGATCAATCACCAGAATTTGGTAGTGTAAAATTTACACGGAAAAAATTACTACAACGTGCCGGTTTGTTAGTAGCTGCAGGTTTAACAACTCTTTTATCAAGGGGTACTGCTCCAAATAATATTGATAATTTTTCTGATCAAAGACCTTCACAAACTGTTGCAGTAGAGGGTTCTTTTAAAAGAGAAAAGGTAAGCGGAATAGATCTTTATGGATATCCTGTCGGTTTAAATAGCACTGATGAAATAGAATCTCTAAATGTTTTTCTAGATCAAGAGTTTACTAGAGGTAAAACAATTCATGCAAATCCAGACAACCGGCACCAGGTGCGTTTAGAACTAATGCCACAAAAACAACGGAATTTACAACTATTTATTTCTGACCAAACATTTGCCCAGTTTGAATCAATTGGAGGGAAAGAGGAGTTAATGCGCCGTTTAAATTTGCATATACAGGTAATGAATAAAATGCTTTCTGATTTATACCCAAGCGTAGATTTACGCAGTTCATTAAAAAGGGTGGTGGTAATTAGAGAAGGTCTTTTAAGGGGAATTAATTATACCGAAGAATTATATCCTTTGGATGTTGACGGAAGATGGGATATAAAAGGCAGAGATTTTCTGATTAGGAGTTTATCAAGTGACCAAGGGGCTTATATTGAAAAAACTATAGTTAATGGAAAAGAAGAAGAGATTGATTATGGATTAATCCACGAATGGTTTCATGCGCTTTTTTCCTACCCGGATGAGTATACCCAAAATTTTGAAGGATCGCCGACTGTTCCAACTTTATTTATCGATAAATCACCTGGAATAAAAAATATGTCCTATTGGGCAGGATACTTTTTGAATGAAATATCAAGACGGGGGATAAGGGGGATGTATACAGACCCGCGCGCACTTAGAGGAGGGGGTTTTATGTCTAATCACCCGGATGACCCGCAAAGCACTAATGGTATCTTAGGAATGCATCCAGAAAATTCCAGTATTCAATTGACAGAAGGCGGTAAGCCAATTACAGCTTTTCTGCGAGTCTCAAAAGAGATCTCAACATGGGATTATCTAACAGGGAAAAAATATATTGATGATCCGGATTCTTCAATGCAACAATCAAATAACCCAGTCAAACTACCTGAAGCTATGTTTGCTCCCTCAAAAAAGATATTTAGAATTAATCAGCCCTTTTCTGAGAATGTGCATTTTCTTTATCCTCAAGGATGGTTTGTGACGCCGGTTACCCCAAGCAACAATCTTCCTAGTATACATATTCCAGCAATGGCTGTTAATATGGCAGGTCTTGCAGGCCGAAAGGATGCAAATTTTATAGTAAATCTTGTAGCAAATTATACAGCAGGTATTAATCCTTCATGGAGAAAACAAGTAATTAGAGCTTATGGTCCGAAAGAGAAATCAGTTCAAGCCGGATTCTTTGCTGAAATGGCAGTACCCGGTACTCCAATAGTAATACGTTGGTACGGAGAATAAAAAGAATATCTGGAAAATTTAAGAGCTTGACAATACACAAAGCAATTGTGTATAATGATTGTGTATGAATGGTAATGCTGTTAGAATCAATGTATCTTTGCCGTTTGAACTGGTAAAAGATTTAAAGAGATATTCCAAGCAACGCGAGCTAAGTAAATTCCTGGCTGTTGCCGCAGAGGAAAAGATTACCAGAGATAGAAGAGAAAAAGCTTTGAGAGAACTCATGGCTGCTCCTCCTGCGTTTACAGATATTAAAGATTCTGTAAAATGGGTCAGAAAATTAAGACACGAAAACCTAAAAAGGCTTAGGAGATTGGGAATTTAATGATTGGAGTTTTAATCGATACTGATGTTTGGATTGATTTTTTGAAGAAGCGTGAATATGCAATTAAGCTTGTGACTAAATTGGCAGAACAGGCTCAAATATTTACTTCTATACTGACAATTACAGAACTTAGAGCCGGAATGACTCCGGAGCAGGCAGAAAAGTATATGCCTATTTTTTATGCGCATACGGAGATTGTTGATATATCTAAAGAGATGGCTGAAATGGGTGGTAAGTTCTTAAAAGAATATAGCCAGAAAGGAATAAGTTTGGCGTCTGTGGATGTTTTAATAGCCAGTAGTGCAATTTTGCAAAATTGTCAGTTGGTAACCCGGAATAAAAAAGATTTTCCTATGCCGGAAATTAAATTCTATCCAATTACGAAAAGCGATTAGGGGAAAAAAATAATAAGCCAGCTTTGACGCAGAAGAATATCTGGAGGGTTTAAAATAGTGGGTAGGGAAGAATTGTCTTAATTCAAGGACTTCTCCTTTCTTCTTAACCTACTCTCCCAAGTTTTAGAGCCTCTGCAGTAGTCGGTTCCAAGCCGGAGTTGCTTTCACGACAACTAATTTTGGCTCCCAGCCCCTGGCAATTTCTCCTCAGCACTTGCCGTTGGAGCCCCGCTCATCACGGGGACCAAGTCGCTTTAACCCTGCGTAGCGGTTTAATTCAGCCACTACCCACACATGATTGTAAGTATAAATTGTGGGCTGGTTGTTATATGGTCTGTGTTTCTCGGTACATACCATAATGTTTTACGCAACCTCGCGTTACCGACGCTTACCATTACTGGATTTAATCTCCTTCAGCTGATAAGAGACACCCACAATAAATAGCTGCAGTTTAAATTTGAGAAAAATGCCACAACTGATACTAGTATTTAACATACTAATCCAGAATAGCTGTCTTCAACAGATTTGTCAATAGGCACAAAGTGTATCAAATGTACACAATTTGCATTTGTTGGCTGGAAATTTTACAATAATTTTAATGAAAACAGTCACGGCTAAATATGCCAGACAAAATTTCGCAGAGATTTTAAATGAAGTTCACTTTGGCAGGAAAAAGATTTTAATTACCAGATCAGGCAAACCTTTGGTAGTTTTGATTAGTACTAGAGATTATAAACTTAAATTATGAATAATCGTCAAAAAGAAGAGTTTGCAAAACTGTTAATGGATATTGGAAAGCTTACTCTTGCATCATTGGTGTTTGGATTTTTTCAAACAGGATCAGATCCCAAACTGGTTTTATTTATAGGCGGGTTCGGGTTGACCTCTGCCATGGTTTTGTTTATAATGGGTTTGAGATTATTTAAGGAGGTTGCATGAATATTGAAACTTCTACGTTGTTTTGGCTTTTCTTTTACATAGAAGTGACTTTACTAGGGATTTTTTTAACTCTGGTTTATCTTGTATTTAATAAAAAGACTAGGAAATCGCGCACTCTTAGTAAATAGAATATGAGCTTTTTAAATATTTTGCTTAAACTTTTACCTTCAAAACCGGTTTGGGCCCACTGTGATATTCCCTGCGGGATTTATGATCCAGCGGCTGCCCAGCTTGCTGCCAAAACAGTTTTAAAAATGGTGCAAAAATTAAAAGAGATTAAAGCTGAACCTGGTTCCCCGGAAGAGTTGCAAGCCAGAAATAACTTTGTCAGAATGGTTTCTGTTAAAGAGACTCATGCCGAAATTTGCAAAAGAGAAATTTTAATTTTGTGGACAGATTATTTTAAGAGCGAGCACCTGGAAAAATTTCCCGATCTGCATGATTTAGTTTGGAAAACCTGTAAATTATGCTCGGACAACAAACGAGCGGTAGATGAGGCTAAAGCGGAAGATCTGGTAGAGGCGGTTGATAAAATTGCCCATATTTTTCATGAAACCTCCCGTTTCTAAATTCAAAGTTTATGGAAATAGCATGCTGCCTACCCTGCACGAGGGTCAGGAAGTGTTAACTTTTAATTGGGGCAAAGTGAAGGTGGGGGATATTGTTGTAGTGCAAAGAGGGATAATCAAGAGAATTGTTAAAGTCGAAGGCGAACATGTTTTTGTGGAAGGTGATAATCGGGTAGAAAGTACGGATTCGCGCCATTTTGGGCCAATTAATAAATCTCAAATTGTAGGGAAAGTGATATACTATCCTCATGCCAAATATTGCCTCTGACAAAAAGTTGCACCAGGATGTTAATAACCAGTTGCAGCAGTTACATCATCCGCCGGCCTCTTTACCGGTGAACGGGGAAACACCGATCCCTTTAACAGAAGACTTAAAAAGCTTGGGAGTAGATGCCGGCCACATTATCGGCAGCACCTTTGAAGATTTAACCAGCGGTAGCACCCAGGTTAGAGAAACTCCATCCAAAGGGCCGCTGCAACTGCTCAAGAATAAACTGACCAAAGTTGTGAAATTAAGAGGATCACCCTAACATGGAAGTTGGGCAAACAACAGGATTAGATTTTATTGGCTTAATAGTGGCTGTATTGGCAGCACTGGCTCTGTTGATGCTTTTTTTCGGTTTGGGATTTTATCTGCAAAAATTTCTGGTGGGTTTAATTAAATACAGAAGCAGAGAAAAGATCTCTTTGCAGTTTGTAGTTTTGCGCATTAAAGTCCCCCGCGATAATGAAATCAAAATTGACGCGGCCGAGCAGCTGTTTGCTACTTTCGCATCCATGAAATCTTCCGGGGGCTTGTTTGGCGCTTTTAAAGCCCAACCGCATTTATCTTTTGAGCTGGTGGCTCTTCACGAGTCAATCAATTTCTATGTCTCCTGCCACCGCGACCATCAGGATCTGGTGGAAAAACAGCTGCACGGAGCCTATCCCGATGCCGAGATTGTGGAAGTGCCGGAATACAATATTTTTTCCGAAACCAATCAGACTGCTTATGCCCGGCTTAAACTGAAAAATTCCGACTACTTTCCCGTAAAAACCTTTAGAGATTTGCCTACAGATCCGCTGTCCAGCTTAACTTCTGCCCTGGCCAAGATGCAGCCTGGTGAGGGAGCGGCAGTTCAATTGCTGATTTCGCCGGCTGACAATAAATGGAAAGAACTCGGTCAAAAATGGCTCAAAAAGGAAAAAGAGCCGGGCGATGAGAAAAACCCCAAACCCCCGCCCGATGCCAAGCAGCTGGAGGCGGTTGAGGGAAAAATCGCCCGATCCGGTTTTTATGCAGCTGTGCGGCTGGTGACTTCGTCCGGTTCCAAAGAGTCGGCCAAAGCGCATTTAACCAATCTTAAAGCGGCTTTTGAACAATTTTCCGGGCCCTACAACAGCTTTTCCGGAGCCAAAATTTATTCGGAAAAGGGTTTTCTGACTGATTTTATTTACCGTTATCCGCCCAAATTTACCAGGCTGTCTGTTTTAACTGCGGATGAATTGGCCTCTATTTTTCATTTGCCCAATAAATCAGTGGAAACTCCCTATATTTCCTGGCTGTCTTCCAAGCGGGCGCCGGCTCCGGAAAAAATCCCCACCGCGGGTTTATATCTGGGCAGATCGGTTTTCCGGGGCACTGTCAGGCCGGTTTATCTGGCCGAAGATGACCGCCGCCGCCATATGTATATTATCGGCAGAACCGGTACAGGTAAATCAGAGTTATTGAAGAGTTTGATGCTGCAGGATATTTTGGCCGGAAAAGGACTTTGTTTTATTGATCCTCATGGCGATGCGGCAGAAGAAATGCTGCAGCTGATACCTCCCCAGCGGGCCGAAGATGTGATTTATTTTGATCCCTCCGACGCCACCCGGCCTTTTGGATTGAACATGCTGGAAGCTTATACCGAAGAGCAAAAACATTTTGTGGTGGCCTCCATTATTGGCTTGATGTATAAGTTATTCGATCCCAATAAAACCGGCATTATCGGCCCCCGTTTTGAACACGGTGTGCGAAATGCCATGCTGACAGCCATGTCTGATCCCGGCGCCACCTTTGTGGAAGTAGTTAGAATCATGACTGATGCTAATTACTTGAGGGAACTTTTGCCCAAAGTATCCGATCCGGTGGTGCGGCGTTACTGGACAGACCAGATTGCCCAGACGGCTGATTTTCACAAATCCGAAGTGCTTGATTATACCGTGTCCAAGTTTGGCCGTTTTGTTACCAACAAAATGATGAGAAATATCATTGGCCAGTCCAAATCCTCCTTTGACCTTCGCCAGGTGATGGATCAGGGCAAAATTTTGATCATGAACCTGTCAAAAGGGAGGATTGGCGAGGAGAATTCCAACTTTTTGGGATTGATTCTGGTACCCAAGATCCTGGCGGCAGCCATGGCCAGATCCGATGTGGGGGAGAGCCAGAGAAAAGATTTTTATCTTTATGTGGATGAGTTTCAAAACTTTGCCACAGACACTTTTGCCGATATTTTATCGGAAGCCAGAAAATTCAGACTCAATTTAGTGGTAGCCAATCAGTTTATCGGCCAAATCGGCGAAGATTTAAAAAATGCCGTGTTTGGCAATGTGGGTACGGTGATTGCCTTCAGAGTGGGCGTGACAGATGCCAACTATCTGCAGCATGAATTTTCACCTACTTTTTCCGAGGCGGACCTGGTCAATATCGAATCTCCGCATGTCTATATCAAAACCATTGCCAAGGGAGAGCCGGTGGTGCCGTTTTCTCTGGATACTACCAAGGATCTGAAAAAATGGAAGGCCATGTTAAATACCCAAATTGGAGCTGCCATCAAAGAACTGTCCAGATTAAAATATGGTCGGGATATGACCCAGGTGGAGGCCGAAATTGCCCAGAGGGCTAGGTTGTAGCAATTAAAAGTGAAAAGTTAAAAGTTCAAAATTACAATTTAAAGTTTTAAGTTATGCAAAATAATGAAGAATTCAAGAAAAAACTAATGAAAGTAAATTTTGGTTAGCTTTAGCAAAAGATATAGCGCCAAATAAGATTGAAGAAATAAATATATTAATAAAAGAAACAGATGAATTAGTTAAGATTTTAGGTTCCAGTATCACCACTTTAAAAGGCAAAAATAAACTTTGAATTTTGGACTATAATTTTGCACTTTGCATTTTGAACTTTGAACTCATTTTGGGTATAATACTGCCAGGCCCGTCGTATAATGGTAATACCTAATTCTTATACAATTAAGACGAGGGTTCGATTCCTTCCGGGCCTACACGGAACACAGTTGCTTCTTGACATTTATGTATGGATACCATACAATAAACTTATTATGACTACTACTATTAACATTTCATTGCCAAAGCAGTTGTATAAAGCTGCCAAGAAATTAGTAGAGGAAGAAAAATATAGTTCTATAAGTGAAATAGTAAGAGCTGGTTTGCGTAGAGTTACAGACGAGGCAGATAAAATTACAGAGAATGGATTCCCTGGATGGTTTGAAGACCAGGTTTTAGAAGCAGCGGCAGAGCCTATTGATAAAAGTAAAGTTTGGAAAACTGAAGAAGATATTGAGAAATATTTTGAGAAATTCCATAATAAAATAAAGAGTAGAATAAAGCGCGGGAGAGATGATAAAAGTCAAACAAGCTGGCAAATTCACCAAGTTACTGGATGAGTTATATGTTGAAAATCCGGAACTGGAAATAGAAGTTAGCAAAAGAATCCGCTGGTTTCAGGATAACCCCGAGGATAGTAGACTTGATAATCATGTATTAACCAAAAGAATGAAGAGCAAATGGGCTTTTTCTATTACAGATGATATCAGAATTGTTTATGAATGGTTGGGCAAAACTACAGTCAGATTATTAGCAATCGGCGGACACAAAAAGGCCTACAAAAGAAAGTTTGAATAAACGCTTTCAACCATGTAAACAAATTAAAGTTTAGGGTAAAAGTAGGTAAAGCCTTCTGGATCTGACAGGATGTCGTAATCTCTTAATTGCTTTTCTATAAATTTGTCCTGCTCTTTCTCTTGTGACTCCTCCAAGCTCCTCACCAACTTCCGCGAAAGTTCTTACTCCTCGTCCATCAAAACCAAGCGCAACCTTACATAGGACTGTGCTCTGTTGTTTAAATGAGTGGTAGTAAGTACTTCATCAACTCCTGCCACTAGCGTAGCGCTTTTTTGTGCGTCGGCCATAACAGCTTGTACTCTTTGTGATAAGTCATAAAGCGCATCGTCTGTAACCATCCATTCAGTCCAGATCGGAGAATGCAAAACTCGCGCAACTGGCTTGGTCAGTATGAGTACCAAATACCTCGTTTAATAATGTTATGCGGGCCTCAACAGGACTTAATATTAATCGTTCTGGCATATTACAGTTCCTCCAGCTTAACTTTTCCTTCTCCATTATGCCCCTGGATGAATTGGAGGTAGCGTTCGGTGGTGGATAATCTTTTGTGGCCGGCCAGTTTGGACACGGTTAAAAGAGACACGCCTGACTGCAATTGGAATGCTACCCAAGTGTGGCGCAAATCATTAACCTTGGCCTCTTTTATTCCGGCAATCCTGAAATATCTGTCAATGGCAGTTCTGATATTTCTAATTAAAAGTGCTCTTCCGGTTTTAGTCACAAACAAAGCATGATTGGGGGATTTGGCCCGCTGGGGCAGATAATTTTTAACTGCCTCGGCCGCTCCTTTATTCAGAGGAATCATTCGTTCCCGGGTATCTTCAAATGGGGGAACATGGACAGTCAATTCCTGCAAATCCACATCTTCCACCCTTACTTTGGCCAGTTCGCCAATTCTTACTCCTGTTTGCAAAAGCAGCTCAATCACCGCCAGCATTCTGACATCGGCCCTAGCCGCATCCCGCAGGGCCCTATATTCCAGCCTTGATAAAATCCGCGGAGGTTTGTTTTCAAACTTGGGATGCTCCAGAGCCGTGGCCGGATCATCTTTAATAAGACCCTGGGATTTTAAGAATTTAAAGAAAGTTTTGGTGGAGTTGGTTTTACGGGAGATTGACTTGGCAGTGTAATTTTCTTTTAAGAGCTTATCCATAAAGGACTGTAGATCTTCGGTGGCAACCTCTAAAGGATTGTTTTTGCCCGCCTCCTGCAAATGTTTGATCAGTTGATCAATGTCCTTGCCATAGGCTAAAATAGTGGCAGAGGCCCGGGATTTACCCTTAAGATGGTCTATAAATTGTTGATGGGCATCGCGTAATGAACTCATTAGATCTATATTTTAACCTTATAGGCTGAATTTGTCAAGATATGATAAAAAAAATTGCAGTTGTACTGGCCATTGCCGCAGCTATCTTTGTTTCCTATAATCTGCTCTTGCAAATTTTGGAGGCTGTTAAGTCAGGAGAAAGATTAACTCAAGAAGCAGAGAGTTTATTCAAGCTTGAGGCCAGGAATAAACAGTTAAAAATGAAATTGGAGGAGATTAAAACCCCTGATTTTGTTGAAAAAGAGGCCAGGAATAAACTGGGACTGGCCAGGCCGGGGGAGGTAGTTTTTGTTATTCCCGATGAAAAAATCAAAGAGTTGTTAGCCTCCCAATCTGCCCAAGAAGTCAAACTGCCCAATCCTTTGGGCTGGCTAAGAGTATTTTTTAAATAAATTGCAGATCAAGAATCCTTATTTTCTTTTCCCTGCGCCAACTTTTTATCCGGCTTTCTCTTGTTAAAGCTTCAGATTGAGTTTCAAATTGCTCCTGATAGATTAACTTAACCGGTTTATGCGATCTTGTGTAATGTCCGCCTTTGCCATTTTTATGCTCTAAAAATCTTTTTTCAAGGTTATTTGTGGATCCGGTATACAGGCTTCCATCAACGCATTGGAGAACATAAACATACCACATTTGTATAGTTTAACAGGAGTAGAAGTGTTTACACTGAGCGAGCGAAACGAGTCGAAGTGTTGCGGGGGTGGGATGGTGTTAGAAACTTTTATTTGAATACTTAGACTATAGTTGACTTGTCAGAATTTATTACTGAGGAATTTGTTAATTTTTCTTTACGGGTATGCCAGTGAGCCTCAGCAAGGATACTAAACAAACGAGCTGGAGCTAACCCACCCGAATTACTTACTGCATTATCATTATCATCATTTCCTTCTGGATCTCTCTCATAAAGTACATAAGGACCATCGTTGTTTACTTGACTTTGTTCTTTTTCTACATAATAAGTATGTCTAGCCCCGTTCCCTTCAGTTGTTGATATCCAGGCTCTATCCTCTCTCCAAACTGACATTGTTGAGTCAGTATGCCAAACAACTAATCTAGTAACTGAACCAAAACGTCCTATTCCTGTTGAAAGCTGAAGATTATCCCAATTCCTCCATCTGTTTCCACCTACTCTACTAGCTAAAACATCTAATATTCCTTCAAAAAGAGCTTTCTTGGAAATTTCTACTTGGGATTCAGCAGTTCCTATTAGTTTAATTCTGGAATCTCTTAAATTAGTTAGGGGTTGATATTCAACACTCATGCCCAGATATTAGCACCATGTAGAATTTGTTGTCAAGTTATTCTATTTAGGCTGTTGCAACAGCCTAATCCAGTTGTGTTGCGGGGGCGGGAGTCGAACCCGCTGCCTCAAGATTATGCACCTTCCCAGATTACTCTAGGGGTAGGACTATATCATCATCCCGACATTATGTCGGGGGCTCGGCGTGTAGTCTCTACGGGGTCCTGAGTGTTAATCGAAGGACTTCCCTCGGTATTGCCCTGAGCTTAAGTCGAAGGGTTTCACCGATATAGCCAAGTTCTCTCCGATAGTTACCCATCGGAGGGCCCAATTTGAGCCTTGTGTGCAGCCGTTACACTTCCCCGCGATATTTAAAAGAACATTGCTATTTTAGCTTGAAGGTAAAGATATGTCAATTTAAAATATCCAGGGCCAGGCCGATTTCATATTTTTGATTGATGACAATTTGCAAATTGGCCAAAATTAAAACCACCTTCTGATTCTGAAAAATAAAAACATTGAGGCAGCAATAATTACCATAATTAAAGATAATACTATCAGTATTCCGCTTATTTCCGCCCCGGGTAACCCGGCA
>JACPEZ010000034.1 GCA_016183225.1 Candidatus Daviesbacteria bacterium | reverse complement strand
TTTCAGTAGATCGCGCGTCCCCCTTCGCTAAAGCTACGGAGGGACAAGTCGGAATCTTAAAGGATACGGCGATTGAAAGCGAGATACTGAGTGATCCGCCTGTGGCGAGATCACTCTTTTTTATGGAGCGAAATAAATTGCTTCGCAATTTAAACGCTCCTAGAACGTTTAAATTCTTTCAGAATTTATTACGTTCTGGTTTTAATATGATTAACACTTTACTTGGAATTAAAAAAAATATGACCAGTACTTATGACTCACGCGGAAGGCGGGTGGGAGCAACTATGGTAGAAATTGCGCCCAATTTTATTACCCAAGTTAATACTAATTCTCTTCAGCTTGGGTATGGCACCAAAAAATCAGTTAAAAAACCCCAGCTTGGACACGGGAAAAAAGCCGGAATTGAGCAACCGATTCGCTGGTTTAGGGAAGTAGAAAAAAATGGAGATCCCTCGACTTCGCTCGGGACTATACAGCCTGGAACAGAAATAAAACTGGACCAGGTTTTTTCTATTGGAGATGAGGTCAAAGTAACAGGCACTTCTAAGGGAAAAGGATTTCAGGGAGGGGTAAGAAGATGGGGTTTTCACGGCGGGCCCAAAACTCATGGCCAATCAGATAGACATAGAGCCCCCGGATCAATCGGCTCCGGTACCACTCCGGGTCGGGTTTATAAAGGTAAAAAAATGGCCGGGCACATGGGAAATGCTCAAATTTCCACCAGAGGTTTAGAGGTAGTGGGTATAGACAAAGAAAAAAATCTCTTAACTATCAAAGGGGCAGTACCCGGGTCAACAGGAGGATTAGTCATGGTGACTAAACTGGGAAGGATCAAAGGTTATACTCCCCCGCCGGAAGAAAAACCGGAGGAAGAAGTTGAAGAGTCGCCTACGCCAGCGGCTACGGCGCCCGAGGAAGGAGAACAAAATGCCAATTAAAAAAGTTATAAAAAAGTCTACTGCAAACCGACTACCGACTACCGCAAAATCGCGGAAGACGGAAGACGGAAGACGGAAGGCAATGAGTTTAATTGTTCCTGTTTATTCTTTAACAGGAAGAGCAGCCGGTACCATGATACTTCCTAAAGAGATTTTTGGGCAAAAAGTCAATAAAAATTTGCTGGCTCAAGCCATGCGAGTTTATATGACCAACCAGAAAAACTTTACTGCTTCAACCAAAACACGGGGAGAAGTTAGAGGTTCAACAGCCAAAATTTACAAGCAAAAAGGCACAGGCAGAGCTAGACACGGTGCTATCAGGGCGCCGATTTTTGTGGGCGGAGGAATCACTTTTGGTCCTCAACCTCGTAAAGTTAGGTTAGATTTGCCCAAGAAAATGAGAAAAGCAGCTTTAATTTCTGCTTTATCTGCCAAAATGGCTGACAAAGAAATTCTTGGGTTATCCGGTTTGGATAAAGCTTCCGGAAAAACCAAAGAATTTGCCAGGTTACTGGAAAAATTAAAAATTAAAAAAGCCCTGATTATTACGGAAGAAAAAATAGATAACGTGGTTAGGGGAGCAAGAAATATTCCGGGAGTTGATGTTTTACCAGTTCCTTTGATTAATGCTTATGAAATTTTAAAGCATCAGAAGCTGCTATTTAATAAAGAAGCAATCCTTTGATTAATGCTTATGAAATTTTAAAGCATCAGAAGCTGCTATTTAATAAAGAAGCAATAGAAAAATTAAAAATATGATTATTTTACTGCGACCTATTATTACGGAAAAAAGTATGAAGATGGCATCAAACGGCGAATATACTTTTGCAGTGGCCAAAAACGCCTTCAAGGCCCAAATCAAAAAAGCCGTTGCCGAAAAGTTTAAGGTAGATGTTTTAAAAATTGCCGTTTTGAATATTAAAGGCAAAACAAAAATGCAAAAAAGAGTTAGAAAATCTTATCAAACAGGCGGATTTAAAAAAGCCATTGTCAAAGTAAAAAAAGGCCAAACTATTCCTATTTTTGAGGTACCAAAAGAAGAGGCAGTAGTCACCACCGTCGAAGGCGAACCGGTGGTAGTTAAAGAAAGAAAAGATATTTTAAGAAGAACAAAAGTAAGAGTTGAGAAAGGTGCAACAGGCGCAGCACCAACAACCCAAAGAAAGGTAATCACGGGAAAATGAAAAATTTAAAAACTATTTTGAAAAAGCATAGTGGTAGATCAAAAGGGCGGGTGACGGTAAGGGGGCAGGGAGGCAGACATAAAAGATATTATAGAATAATTGATTTTAAAAGGGATAAGTTTGAGGTAGAGGGAGAAGTTATGGCTTTGGAGTATGATCCAAACAGAAATGTGCAAATTGCTTTAGTAAAATATAGCGATGGTGAGCATAGATACATACTGGCTCCGAAAGGATTGGCAGTGAAAAATAAGGTGATATCAAAAGATAAGACGGAAAATAAAACGGGTAATGCCATGAGGTTAAAAAACATGACGGTGGGAACTTTGATCCATAATGTGGAACTGGTGCCCGGCAAGGGAGGGCAGTTGGGTAGAAGCGCCGGAGTGGGGTTGCAACTTTTAGCTAAAGAAGGAGCATTTGCTCATTTGAAAATGCCGTCCGGTGAGGTTAGAATGGTACCTTTGCAGTCCATGGCTACCATAGGCAGTTTGGGAAATGAAGAGATTAGACAAAGAGTTTTGGGTAAAGCAGGCAGGTCCCGCCGTATGGGTATCAGGCCAACTGTCCGGGGTGTGGCCCAGGATCCGGATTCTCATCCTCACGGAGGTGGGGAAGGCCGCTCCGGCATAGGACGCAAAAAACCAATGACCAAATATGGCAGGCCGGCAGTTGGCAAAACCAGAAATAAAAAGAAGTATTCTAACAGATTCATTATCAAAAGGAGAAAGTAATGAGTAGATCAACTAAAAAGGGTCCGTATGTGGACGAAAAATTATTAAAAAAAGTAAGACTGCAAAAGGAGTCGGGTAAAAAAGAACCGATTAAAACCTGGAGAAGAAGCAGTCAGATTCCGCCTGATTTTGTGGGACATACTTTTCTGGTCCATCAGGGCAAGAACTTTGTGACTGTGTTTGTTAGCGAGAGTATGGTTGGCCATAGACTGGGTGAGTTTGCCCCTACCAGGATTTTTAGGTCACATGGAACAGTAACCAAGAGGACTTTGGAGAAAACATAAATATGGAAGCGCAAACAATACAAAAATATATGCATACCTCCCCCCGCAAGTTGCGGCTGGTGGCAAGTTTGGTGCGTAAAATGGAACCGGTTAAAGCTTTGGAGGCGCTCCGGTTTAGCAATAAAGATGCCGGCGGTGATTTAATAAAAGCCATTAAGGCCGTGATGGCAAATGCCAGGATAAAAGGCATGGAAAATTTAAGTTTTAAGGCCATTGAGGTGCAGGAGGGTCCAAAAATGCGCAGATTCCGGGCAGGCGCCAGAGGCAGAGCAAGACCCTATAAAAGAAAAATGAGCAACATAAAAATAATATTGACAGATGAGAAAGGAGGAGAATTCGAAGCACGAAATACGAAGCACGAAACAAATTCAAAATAAAAATGTTTAAATATTTAAAACATTAGAATTTTAATATTGTTTCGAATTTCGATATTCAAATTTCGAATTTAATTTAAAATGGGACAAAAGATTCATCCAATTGGATTTAGATTAGGAGCAGGCGCAAGCTGGCAATCCCGCTGGTTTGCTACGGACAAATACAGCAAGTTTCTGGCGGAAGATCTAAAAATCCGGGAGTTACTGATGAAAAAACTGCGTCCGGCAGGCATAGGCGCGGTTGAAATTGAAAGATCAATCAATAAATTAAAGGTGATTATTTATGTATCCAGACCGGGGATTTTAATCGGCCGGGGCGGAGCGGGCTTGGGTGAACTGAAGAAATTTTTAGTAAAAGAACTAAACATTACAGAGGAAAACAGTTTGGAAATTGCGCCTATGGAGCTTAAAAGCGCCGACCTTTCGGCCTACCTGGTAGCTCAGGCCGTGGCCGAACAATTGATTAAAAGGTTGCCGGCCCAGAGGGTGATGAATCAGACCATAGACAGAGTGATGCGGGCAGGGGCAAAAGGGGTCCGGATTGTTATTTCCGGCAGGATCGGAGGGGCCGAGATCGCCAGACGCGAGTGGAAAGCCCAAGGCAATATGCCTTTGCATACTTTGCGGGCAAACATTGATTTTGCCGTTTATCCGGCGCTAACCAAATCCGGATTTGTGGGAGTGAAAGTTTGGATTAACAAAGGGGAGGTAGAAATTTAATATGGCGCTGTTGCAACCGAAAAGAACAAAGCACAGAAAAACTTTTAAAGGTAAAAGAGGGGGAGTAGCCACCCGCGGAAGCAGCATATCTTTCGGTCAATATGGCCTGAAAGCTATGGAAGCAGGCTGGTTAAGTTCTAAACAACTGGAATCGGCCAGGCGGGCCATGGCTCATTATACTAAGCGGGGCGGCCGTATTTGGATTAGGGTTTTTCCTGATAAACCGGTGACCAAGCATCCGGCAGAGTCCCGGATGGGTTCTGGAAAAGGGGACGTGGAAGGATATGTGGCAGTGATTAAACCGGGCCAGTTAATTTTTGAAATGGGAGCTGTCAGTAAAGAGGTGGCAGAAGAAGCCTTAAGACTGGCTGCTCATAAGCTGCCACTTGAGGCCAAATTTGTGGAGAAATAATATGAAGAAAAAAGAGTTTGTGCACGCTGACCCCAAAGTTTTAAAGCAAGAAATTGCTAACTTGGTTTTGGATAAAAATATGAAGAAGTTAAAAGATTTAAAAATGATTTTCAAAAAGAGAAAAGAGCTGGCCCGCGCTTTGACATATGTTAGACAGAAAGAATTATTGGCGGAACTGGAGGAGGTAAAGAAATGATCGGTAGAGTAGTATCGACAAAATCAAAAAATACGGCTGCCGTTTTGGTAGAACAAATGGCAACCCATCCGCTTTACAAAAAAACTTATGTTCGCAGCAAAAAATACCTGGTTCATGATTTGCTGCAGACAAAAGAGGGGGATTTAGTGGAAATAGCAAAGATCAGACCAATCTCCAAAAGAAAACACTGGGCAGTTGTTAAAGTGGTGGGGAAAGATCTGGCGGAAATTGCAGAGACGGAACAAAAAAAGAAAGCAGAAAAATTAATTGCGGAAGTGATGCCGGAAGAGAAAAAGGAGAAACCTGACAATGGTACAGCATAGGACAAGACTAGCAGTGGCAGATAACAGCGGGGCCAAGATTTTACAGGTCATCCAGCCTTTGGGCGGCTCGGGAAAAAGAAAGGCTACTTTGGGCCAGCTGGTGGTAGCGGCGGTGAAGGGGGCTGATCCTACCGGACAGGTTAAAAATCATGAAGTAGTCAGAGCCGTCATCGTGCGAACTAAAAAGGAACGCAGACGCAGTGACGGTTCATACATCAAGTTTGACGATAATGCGGCAGTGGTGGTTGACAGTGACGGGAACTTGCGGGCCACACGCATCTTCGGGCCAATTGCCAGAGAAGTCAGAGATGCAGGTTACAGCAAGATTATATCCTTGGCCCAGGAGGTATGGTAGTGAAAATCAAAAAAGGAGATAAAGTCAAAGTATTGTTGGGAAAAGATCGGGGACAAGAAGGCACCATCGAGAAAGTCTATGGCAAAAAAGGCAAGGTGTTGATTTTAGGGGTTAATGTTTACAAAAGGCATGTTAAAAAACAAGGTCAAACCGAGGGGGGAATTATAGAAATACCCAAGCCGATCGATATATCCAATGTGGCTTTAATAAAAACGAAAAAAGGAGATAAATGAACAGACTTAAAGAAAAATATTTAAACGAGGTGCAAGCCAGACTGCAGCAGGAGCTGGGCCTGAAAAATAAATTGGCCCTGCCGCATTTGCAGAAAATTGTCATTAGCATAGGATTGGGTGAAGCTAAAGATAATGCGGGGATTTTGGATAAAGTAAAAATCTATTTGGGAGCACTGGCCGGACAAGTGCCGGTTACAACTTTGGCTAAGAAATCAGTTGCCTCTTTTAAAGTTTCCAAGGGTCAACCGGTCGGTTTGATGGTGACTTTAAGAGGAGAGCGGATGTATGCTTTTTTGGATAAACTTATTAATATTGTTCTGCCAAAAGTCAGGGATTTTAGAGGCATACCCCCAAGTTCCTTTGACAGTCAGGGCAATTTAAACATCGGGCTAAAAGAGCAGACAATTTTTCCGGAGGTTGATTATAAGACAGTTGACAAAACCCGGGGTTTGGCCGTTACTATTGCCACGGCAGGGAATAAGGAAGCAAGCAAAAAATTACTGGAGTATTTAGGAGTACCTTTCAGGAGTTAATATGGCCAAAGTCTCAAACATTGTCAAAACTAAATTTAAATATGAAGTACAAAAAAGAAATCGTTGTATGCGATGCGGCAGATCAAGAGCGTTCCTTAGGAAATTCGGTCTTTGCCGGCTTTGTTTTAGGGAGTTTGCCCATATGGGCTTACTTCCGGGAGTGAAAAAATCATCATGGTAGATCCAATCGGCGACGGACTAATTAGAATAAAAAATGGTTATTTGGTCGGAAAAATCTCCGTTAAGGTGAGATTTTCCAGTCTTATCTTAAGAATCATGAAGCTTTTGCAGAAAGAGGGTTATATAGAATCTGTCAAGCAGGATAAAGGAGAGTTGCTGGTGACACTTAAATATAATGACCGGGTGCCCGCTCTGACAGATGTCAAAAGAGTGTCCACGCCCTCTTTGAGAATTTATAAAGGGGTTAAGAGCTTGCCTTCGGTTTTAAACGGCTTGGGGGTGGCCATTATTTCCACACCCAAAGGGATTATGACTGATAAGCAGGCGCGAAAAGAAAAAGCAGGAGGAGAAGTGCTGGCGTTTGTCTGGTAAACATCTATGAGTAGAATAGGGAACGCACCAATTTTAATACCGGATAATGTTGAGGTTGCCAAAACCGGCAAGCGCCTGGTGGTTAAGGGAGATAAAGGCGTTTTGGAAATGGATATTGATAAAAACATCAGCGTTGAGAAGGAGGATAAACAGATTATTTGCAAAAGGAAAAATGATCAAAAGCAAATAAAAGCCTTGCATGGATTGGTAAGAAGCCTGATATCAAATATGATTGAGGGAGTTACTAAAGGGTGGAGCCGTAGCCTGCAGCTTGTGGGGGTGGGATTTAGGGCGCAAACAGCCGGCACTAAAATGATTTTAAATGTCGGATTTTCCCATCCGGTGGAGATAGAAGCGCCGGCAGGGATCAATTTTGAAGTGATTGATAATACCAAAATTATAGTTTCCGGCATTGATAAGCAATTGGTGGGGCAAGTGGCAGCCAATTTAAAGAAAATCAGAGTGCCGGATGTTTACAAGGGTAAAGGTATTAGATATGAGGGTGAATATATCAGGAAAAAAGTAGGCAAGGCCGGGAAAATAGGCGCAGCCGCAGTTGGAGGAGGAAAATAATGAATAAGTTGCAAGTTCGTCCAAGACTCTCTGTGTTTAAGTCCAGCCGGCATATCTACGGGCAAATAATTGATGATGCAGCGGGTAAAACACTTTGTTTTGCATCCGATATCAAAATCACCAAGAGTACCAAGCAGGAGAAAGCGTATAATGTGGGTATGGAACTGGCTAAAAAAGCGTTAAAGAAAAAAATTACAGAGGTTGTTTTTGACCGGGGAGGTTTTGTATATCACGGCAGAGTGGCACAGCTTGCTAAGGGCGCCAGAGAGGGAGGATTAAAATTTTAATGGAAGAAAAGGAATTTTTTGAAAGGGTTGTTCAGGTCAACAGGGTTTCCAAAAAAACCAAGGGAGGAGACAAAAGATCTCTTTCCGTGATTGTGGTGGCAGGAGACCGGAAAGGACGGGTGGGGGTTGGTTTGGGTAAGGCGGCAGATGTCCAGTCGGCAGTGAGAAAAGCAACCGCTTATGCCAAAAAGCACCTGATAGACGTACCCTTAAAAGGCAGAACCATCCCCCATATGGTGCTTGTTAAAGTAGGCGCGGCCAAGGTTTTATTGAAACCGGCCCGGGAAGGAACAGGAGTGATTGCCGGAGGGGCGGTTAGAGTGGTGGCAGAAGCCGCCGGCATACACGATGTTGTTTCAAAAACTTTGGGGACCAAAAATCAGGCGTCTAATGTTTATGCTACGCTGGAAGCTTTAAAAAAGTTAAAAAGGCTGAATACATGAAAAAACAAAAAAGACTGGGTCGGGGCATTGGTTCAGGTAAAGGGAAAACTGCCGGCCGGGGTACCAAAGGTCAAAAAGCCCGCGGCAAAATTCCGGCTGCTTTTACCGGCAGTATGCCTTTTTATAAAAAACTGCCCTTAAGACGGGGTTTGGGTAATCCAAAGATCGGCTTAAAACCCAAAATAATTTCCCTCCCGCAGCTTAATGTCTTTCCCGCCCGTACTACTATCGATATGGAACAACTTGTAAAAGCAAACATTATAACTGAAAAAGAAATATTGACAGGCGTTAAGATTTTAGGAGGGGGGCAGTTGGAAAAAATTTTAACAGTTAAACTGCCGGTTTCAAAAAGCGCTAAAGCAAAAATTGAAGAAAAAGGAGGAAAAGTGCAGTGACTAACATTTTATCTCCCATTATCAAGGCTTTTAAGATTCCGGAACTGCGACGTAAAATCTTTATTACAGTTGTCATTATTTTTATTTTTCGAATAGTTGCCCATATTCCGGTGTCCGGAGTTGATCTGGCTGCGCTGCAAGCTTTATTTGCCTCCAACCAATTTTTGGGCCTGCTGGATATTTTTTCAGGGGGGACTTTAGCTAATTTTTCCGTTATTTCCCTGGGGCTAAATCCCTACATTAATGCTTCAATTATCATGCAGCTTCTAACCATGGTTTGGCCAAAACTGGAGGCCCTGTCGAAAGAAGGAGAATACGGCAGAGGGAAAATCAATCAATATACCAGATATTTAACCGTGCCCTTGGCCGCTTTGCAAGCTATAGGTATGTTTGCGCTTTTGAAAAATCAGGGGATTGTGGCGGCTGTTTCCCCCATTCAAATTGTGGCCATCATTGTCGGCATGAGCGCAGGAACCATATTTTTGATGTGGTTGGGAGAGTTGATTACGGAATACGGCATTGGCAACGGCATTTCGCTTTTAATATTTGCCGGAATTGTGGCCAGAATTCCGGTAGTTTTCGGGCAGACAGCCACCATCTTTGACCAACAACAGTTGATTAATATTTTAATTTTTGCAGTCTTGGCGGTTTTGGTGATAGCGGCAGTTGTTTTTATCAATGAAGGTAGAAGGCAAATCGCCGTCCAGTATGCCAGGAGATTTACGGGCGGGCGGTCCGCTCCCGGCGCTTCCACCTATCTTCCTTTAAGAGTAAATCAAGCCGGAGTCATCCCCATTATCTTTGCCGTTTCTCTGGTGTTAATCCCTTCGTTTGCCGGTTCATATCTGGCGCAACTTCCCTCGCCGCAACTGTCATTTTTGGGAAGATTCTTGGTAGCCAATTTTAATCCGTCGAGTATTGTTTACAACAGTGTGTATTTTTTACTGGTGGTGGGGTTTACCTTTTTTTACACCGCGGTTATTTTTAATCCCACCAAGGTTTCAGACGAGATAAAAAAATACGGCGGTTTTATCCCGGGCATCAGACCGGGAACATCTACAGCCAGATTCTTAAACTACATTTTAGTCAGGGTCACTCTGGCAGGAGCTGTTTTTTTGGGGTTAATTGCCATTTTGCCGTCTATCGCCTCGCAACTGACAGGTATCACCACGCTGGTTTTGGGAGGCACCGGACTATTGATTGTGGTGTCGGTGATTATGGATACGGCCAAACAGTTTGAAAGCAAGCTGATTGAGCGAAGCTACGATGTGTTTAGCAAAAGGCCAATATGATAAAAAAGATATTATTTTTAGGTCCGCAAGGATCCGGTAAATCAACTCAAGGCAGGTTACTGGCCCAATTTTTGGGCCTTAAATACATTTCTACCGGTGATATTTTTCGGGCCATGACCGGAGAAATTAAGCAAATTTTGGATCAGGGAAAACTGGTTGATGATCAAATCACGTCCAAAATAGTCAAGGAAAAATTAAAGGACAAAGAATTTAAAAACGGTTTTATTCTTGACGGTTATCCCAGAACTGTGGAGCAAATCAATCTTTTTAATCCGGATTTTGATCTGGTAATTTACTTAAATCTATCCGACGATGAAGCTATTAAAAGATTGCTGGCAAGAGGCAGGGCAGACGACACGCTAGATGCAATTGCCGAAAGACTAAGAAATTACCATAATCAAACAGATCCTGTTTTAGATTATTTTCAGGAATTGGGGTTACTTAAACAAATCGACGGGACAGGCAGCATTGATCTGGTGCAACAGCGGATAAGGGATGCGATCAATGATTAGGAACAGCTACGAGTTAAAGTTGATGAGAGAGAGCGGAAAAATTGCCGCAACGGCTCTAAAAGAAGCGTTAGAGGCAGTGAAGGTTGGCGTTAGCGAGTTGGAGGTAGAAAAAAAAGCCAGAGAGAAGATTTATAAATTAGGCGGAGACCTGTCTTATAAAACCGTACCGAATTATAAATTTGCCACCTGTATTACCGTTAACGAGCAGGTGGTGCATGGCATACCAACGGAGAGAAAGTTTGAAAGAGGCGATTTAGTCAGTGTAGATTTGGCAGTTGTTTATAAGGGCTGGCATACGGATTGCGCTTGGAGTGTACTGTTAGGCAAAGATCAAGACAAAGAAAAATTTTTAAAAACAGGAGAAGAAGCCTTGTACGAAGGGATTGCCCAAGCAGTTGAAGGTGGCAGAGTGGGAGATATATCAAACGCTATCCAAACTAAAGTGGAGGGATCGGGCTATCATGTGGTGAGAAGTCTGGTCGGACATGGCATTGGCAGAAGTTTGCACGAGCCGCCGGAAATACCCGGATTTGGCGTGAAACATACCGGTGCCTTTTTGAAGCGAGGTATGACTTTGGCAATCGAGGTGATCTATGCCAGGGGTACCCCGGATGTAATTCTGGATCACGATGGCTGGACTTATTACTCGGCAGACCGGTCCTGGGCAGCGGTTTTCGAAATGACAGTGGCGGTGGGAAAGGAAAAAGCGGAAATTTTAACCGGATTTTGTTAAAATACTATGATGCAAAAAGATGAAATTGAAGTGGAAGGTAAAGTTATGGAGGTGTTACCCAACACTTTATTTAGAGTGGAGATTGATAAGTCTCAAGTAGCAGAGCTTCTGGGCAGAGTGATTTTGTGTCATATCTCGGGTAAAATGAGGATGCACTATATCAGGCTGTTGGAAGGAGATAGAGTGAGAGTGGAGATGTCGCCAAGATATGATTTGGATAAAGGAAGGATTACATTCAGGCTCAAATAGAGTCAAGAGTCTAGTGACTAGAGTCTAGGAAAACAAATCTTGACTCTCGACTCTAGCGACTAGTCACTAATTATGAAAGTACAAGCCAGTATTAAAACAAGATGCAAGTTTTGCAAGGTGGTCAAAAGGGAAGGCATTTTATATGTCATCTGTCCCCGCGACCCAAGACACAAGCAAAGGCAAGGATAAATTATGGCAAGAATTGCAGGAGTTGATTTGCCGGAAAATAAAAGAGTGGATATTGGATTAACCTATATTTTTGGTATAGGGAGGTCTAATGTGATAAAAGTAATTGAGAATGCCAAAGTGGCACCGGACAAAAGAGTTAAAGATTTAACTGAAGAAGAAGTTAATAGATTACAAAAGTCTGTTGAGGAGTTTAAAGTAGAAGGAGATTTAAGGCAGGCAATTGAACAAAACATCAAAAGACTGGAAGATATTGGCAGCTTCAGGGGACTGCGGCACAGAAAGGGTTTGCCGGCCAGAGGCCAGCGAACCCGTTCCAATGCCAGAACCAGAAGAGGCAAGAGAAAAACAATAGGCGCTATTAAAAAGGAAGCAACACAGACTCCAACAGGTGAAACTAAAGGTAAGGAGTCTGCCAAATAACTATGGCCAAGCAAAAGACAAAAGTAAAAAAACCCGCCGGAGGCGAGGCTCGCCAAAGGCGGCAAAAAGAAGAAAAAAAACTGCAAAGCGGCAGGGTTTACGTGACTGCCACATTTAATAATACTCTGGTGACTTTGACTGATAATACCGGTAATACCCTGGCTTGGGCCACCTCCGGCACAGCCGGTTTTAAAGGCGCCAGAAGAGCCACCCCTTTTGCGGCTATTTCGGCCATGGAAGCGCTGGCCCAGAAAGCAAAAGGATACGGCATGAGCGCGGTCGAGGTCTATATTAAAGGCCCCGGATCCGGCAGGGATGCAACCATTAAAGCTTTAAGAGGGGCAGGCATCAACATTACCATGATTGCCGATATGACCCCTATTCCTCATAACGGTCCAAGGCCAAAAAAGAGGAGAAGAGTGTAATGGCCAGGTACACGGGTCCGAAAAGAAGATTATCAAGACGCGAAGGCATTGCTCTTTTTGCCAAGGATGCGAAAGCCTTGGAAAGAAAAGGGGCAGTTCCTCCGGGACAACACGGATTGGGAAGAAGACGAAGAGTCTCGGAATATGGCTTGGAGCTTAGGGAAAAGCAAAAAGCAAAGAGATTTTACGGTATTTTGGAAAAACAATTTAACCGCTATTTTCAAAAAGCTGCTAAAGTTAAAGGGGCAACCGGTTTAAGCTTGATGCAGCTTTTGGAATTAAGGCTTGATAATGTGGTGTACAGGCTGGGTTTTGCCAAAAGCAGAGCCCAGGCCAGACAAGTGGTTTCTCACGGACATGTTACAGTTGAGGGTAAAAAAGTCAATATCCCCTCCTGTCAGGTTAAAGTAGGACAAACTATTGCATTATTACCCAAATTAGGAGATAATACACCAACAACCTTGCCGGAGTGGCTTGAAAGAAAGGCTACTTTGGGCAAGGTTTTAAGATTGCCCGGGCGGGAAGAAATGGAACAGGCAATCGATGAACAATTAATCGTTGAGTATTATTCAAGATAATGTTTAAAGTAAAGCCGGAAAATACCAAAGAAAATTACGCCAAAATTACTCTTGAGCCTCTTGAGAGCGGTTTTGGTCATACCTTGGGCAACAGTCTGCGAAGAGTCCTGCTGACTTCTCTCCCGGGCTCGGCCGTGACCTCTGTCAAGATTGACGGAGTGGCCCATCAGTTTTCCACCATTGAGGGTATATCGGAAGATGTGATTGAAATTATCTTAAATATTAAAAAGATTAGGATTAAAATCCATTCCGACAAAGGGCTTAAGCTGACTGTTAAAGCTGTCGGCAAAAAACAGATTAAGGCAGGAGATTTGCAGATAGAGGGAGACGGGGAAGTGGTCAACCCCGATCTGGTGATTGCCACTTTAAACGACTCCAAAGCTAAACTTAGTATGGAGATGACAGCAGAAAAAGGAAGAGGATATTCTATGGCCGAAGACAGGAAAGGCTCTGAAATTGGAGTCATTGCTATTGATGCTTTATTTTCTCCGGTGGTTGCCTGTAATTATACGGTTGATCCCACCCGGGTTGGCAGAAAAACCAATTTTGATAAGTTGACTTTGGAAATTACCACTGACGGCATAATTACTCCGCAAGATGCTTTAAGCGAAGCAGCCAAGATTTTATCAGACACTTTCCGCAAAATCTATGAACCGGATGAGGAAGAAGAGCTAGAGACAGCTCCGGCAATTTCGGACGAGACGCTAAAGATGACTGTGGAAGAACTGGATTTGCCTGTTAGAATAACTAACGCGCTAAAAGCTATTGAGATAAATTCTATTGAGGAGCTGCTTAATATTTCCCGTACAGAACTGCTCAAGGCTAAAAATCTGGGAGCAAAATCCTTGAGTCTGATATCGGAAAAGCTTTTGGAGAGGGGGCTTAATTTGCGTGAGGCATAAAGTTTATGGCAAACACCTTGGAAGAGATAAAAATGAGCGAACTGCACTTTTTAAAAATTTAGTGCAGAGTTTATTTCTGCATGGCAGTATTCAAACTACCCAAGCTAAAGCTAAAGCGATTAAAGGTTTAGTTGATAAGATCATTAACAAGTCTAAACCTAAAGATCCCCGGTTCAGGTCCCGAACATCAGGCTATACTTCAATAGTAAACTTAGGTCCAAGAAAAGGCGACGGAGCGATGATGGTAAAAATGACCCTTTTATGAAAACTAATGTCTTATCGGCCAAAGATATCAAAAGAGAAAAACATATCATTGATGCCAGTGGCAAAATTTTGGGAAGGTTGGCAACAGAAGTGGCTACTCTTTTGATGGGTAAAAATAAAGCCAATTTTGTGCCGTATTTAGATACGGGAGATTATGTGGTAGTAACTAATGCGGTTAAAATTAAAGTCTCCGGTAAAAAAATGCAAAATAAAGTGTACACCCGTCATTCGGGATATCCGGCGGGACTCCGGGTCGAAACTTTTGATAAAATGATTGTACGAAAGCCGGAATATGTTATTGAACATGCAGTCAAAGGCATGCTGCCTCAAACTAAATTAGGAAGACTTATGATTAAAAAATTAAAAGTTTTTGCGGGAGAAACAAAATAGATGGATGTTATTTCGACGGTTGGAAGAAGAAAAGAGGCCCTGGCTAAAGTCAGGTTGATGCCAGGACAGGGTCAGGTGACTGTTAATGGACGCTCTATTGCAGAGTATTTTCCGGGGACTATTTTACAAAAGCAATACAGTCATCCGTTTGAAATTACCCAACTTGGCGGAAAATTTAATATTTCTGTTAAAGTAGAAGGTGGGGGTAAAGCCTCCCAGCTGGGAGCTTTGATACATGGGATATCCAGAGCGCTGGCAGCAGTTGAGGATAAAAAATACCGTCCTCTTTTAAAAAAAGCAGGACTGCTAACCCGGGATGCCAGGGTTAAAGAACGGCGCAAATACGGCCATGCAGGGAAGGCCCGTGCCAAAAAACAATCTCCAAAAAGATAGTCCTCACTGTTGTATAATAAATTTATATGTTGTTTACTAGGCGAAATGTCCCTTTCATCATAGCTGTTTCAATTCCAATTTTAATGATAATTTTTGTGGCAGTGAGCATATATTTACCAAGTTTATTTATGCAGCCGAGCTATAATTTCCTTTACTTATCAGGAGATAACTATTCTACGCAATATTATATAAAGGGTAATAAATTGTTAAAGAAGGAAATTGAAACAGAGTATCCTGCCATAAGAGAGACTAAGATTTACTTTCATGACATTAAGCTTAATAGAAGTAAGGAGATAACTTTTGAAGAGGCGCAACAGTTTAATCTTGATTCAAGTAATCTTTCTCCGGACAGGTATTCTGTTGTGCGTGGTTCGTCCAGTAGCGGTATTTTCCCGTTTTTCTTCTATAGCGGCGATGATTACAATTCAGTATACTTAAAGGGTAATAATGCTGCCAGGAGACTGGATATCAATACAACAGGTAATTATTACGGATTTACATTTTTAGGTTGGATTACAAATTAAATATGGATAAAAATCAAATACTTCAACTTATTAAGACAGCCAGTTCCCAAAAGTTAATTTCTAGAGAGGAGTTGGAGGTGGCATACGAGGAAGGGATGGATATTAAAAGGGACTATGCTACTACACACCATTTAAGTATAATCGAGGTTTTATATTATATAGGTGGATTTATAGTATTTTTGGGAATTGCTATTTTAATTTTTCAAAACTGGTTCACACTTAATACCTTTGCAAGGTTACTTGCCACGCTGGGTGCAGGTATTGCCGCTTATATTGTGGGCGTAGTATTTGGCCGTTCAAAAAAATTAGATCCTGTGGGCCAAGCCTTCCATTTAATTGCCGCTCTAGTTATGCCGATAGGCTTATTTGTATTACTTGATACTCTGAATCTTAAAATTAGCTCTAGTGCCAACCAAACTCTTTTATCGGCCATACTATTTTTGGCGTATATTGTTTCATATTTTATTTATAAAAAAACAATTTTTATTATTTTTTCTATTATTTTTGGCACTTGGTTATTTTTTGCTTTCACAAATTTTCTTATCGGGAACAATCCCTTGCTAAAATCTTTCAAACTAAATGAATATAAAGTTTTGTTGACAGGTTTAACCTACGCGTTGCTGGGATATTTCTTTTCCAAGACGGAAAATAAACGTCTCTCTAGTCCTCTTTATGGTTTTGGAGTACTGGGTTTTTTAGGTGCGGCACTGGCACTTGGTGGTTGGTCTCCCCAGCAAAACATTTTTTGGGAACTGGTTTTCCCCGGAATAGTATTTGGAGTAATATTTTTAAGTGTCTATTTAAGAAGCACATCATTCTTGACATTCGGGACAATTTATCTTATGGCGTATATACTTAAAATTACGTCAGAATACTTCTCAAAAAGTTTGGGATGGCCTCTATCTTTAGTACTCGCTGGATTAGGGTTAATTTTAATAGGTTTTGTAGCCTTCAACATCCATAAAAAATACCTACTTGATGGGTGATTTTAAAATTTTTCATATCATGGTAGTATTGTAACTATGTCAAAAGTCAGCATCAATGACCATATTTTTCGGGGTTATGATTTAAGGGGAGTTTCTAATGTAGATTTAAATGAAGACATAATGGAGCTTTTGGGCAGAGCCTATGCCACTTTTTTGTATCAAAGAAGAATTTGGGAAGTAGTAGTGGGAAGAGATAATAGAACAACCAGCGAAGCTTATTCAAAAGCTTTTATTAAAGGTTTACTGGACAGCGGTGTTGATGTTGTTGATATAGGATTATCTTTGGCCCAAATTGTCTATTTTGCCCAATACCCTTTGCGTTTCAAAGGCGGAGCCATGATTACGGCTTCCCATAATCCTGCCCAGTACAACGGCATTAAAATGGCAGTGGGCTTTTCCGACACCATGACTACCCAGGAGATCCAAGAATTAAAAGAAATTGCCAAAGACGGGCAATTTAAAAAATTTAACAGAAAAGCAGGCTATACCAAGAAAGATATTTTCCCGGAATACAAGAAAGATATTTTAAGAAGAGCAGGTAAAATTGGTAAGTTTAAAGTGGTGGTGGATACAATTTACGGAACTGCCGGCATGTTTTTGCCCAAGATTTTGCAAGAAGCAGGCTGTGAGGTGATCGAGCAACATACGGAACTTGATGGTACTTTTCCCTTGGGAACGGCAGACCCAACTGAAAGAGAAGTGCAGGAGAGATTAGCAGAAAGGGTGAAAAAAGAAAAAGCAGACATTGGTTTTTCTTATGATACAGACGGAGACAGAATGGGAATTGTGGATTCTACGGGCAGAATAATCTGGAACGATACTCTGGTTTCTATTTTTGCCATGGATGTGCTGGATTTTATGCCGGGGGCAAAAATAATATTCAATGTGCTTTGTTCAAAACAAACCAGGGATGTGATAGAAGCCCATGGAGGCAAGCCAATCATCTGGATGGCTGGACATTCCTTTATCAAAGCCAAATTAAGGGAAGAAAGAGCCCCTTTTGCAGGGGAGTTGTCCGGCCACATGTTTTTTGCCGATAATTTTTACGGGCATGATGATGAGGCTTATGCCACTTTGCGGCTTCTGGCGTATTTAACCAGAGTTGGTAAATCTTTAGATCAGGTAATTGATGAACTGCCCAAATATCACAGCAGTCCCGAAGTTAAAGTAGCGTGTCCTGATGCAATTAAATTTAAATTAGTTTCCGGAGGAATTACTAAAGATATTAAAGCAATTTATCCGACTGCCAGTTATGTAGAAATTGACGGGGTCCGTTTTGATACGGAGAATGAAATGGGAGTAATTAGGGCTTCTCAAAACGGTCCTTACTTAACTGTTAAATATGAAGCCAAAGATGCGGAAGAATATGTGAAATTAAAAAAAGTATTATCTGATATTTTGCACAAATATCCGGAAATTGATTTTAAAGACGGCGTTAATACCGACGCCTTGCAATAATTGACAATTTGTGATTTAATGAGAAAGCATCAAGAGTGTCCGACGGATTGTCGGACCGACAACCGTAAAGCTTACGGTGCCAAAATGATGTGTCCGAAAGGAAAAGCTTATGATAAGTAGTAACGGTATTACAACATTTACTTCAGAATCTGTTTGCAGCGGACACCCTGATAAAATCTGCGACCAAATCTCCGATGCTATTTTGGATGAAGTGTTGAAACAAGATCCACTCGGCAGAACTGCTATTGAGTGTTTGGTAGGAGAGGAAAGGCTGATTATTGCAGGGGAAATAGGGGGGGAGTCCAAAGTAGATTTTAAAAAGATTGCCAGAGAACAAATTAAAAGATTAGGATATACCGACTCGCGGTTTAGGTTTAGTTATCAATCACCCATTGAAGTTTTTGTTAATCAACAATCCCCGGAAATTGCCATTGGAGTTAAGAAAAAAGGAGCTGGTGATCAGGGGATGATGTTTGGTTTTGCCTGCAGGGAAACTCCCCAGCTGATGCCTCTTCCCATCATGATCGCCCATGCTCTGGTTAAAAGAATTGATCATGTGCGGGAAGAGGGGATATTGCCTTATCTGCGCCCGGACGGTAAGTCTCAAGTAACAGTGGAATATGATAATGGTAAACCAATAGGGATTAAACAGGTGGTGATTGCCGCTCCCCATCATGAATCAATATCTTTGCCCCAAGTTAAAAGAGATCTGTTTAAGAAAGTGGTGGTGCCGGTTTTGGCCGGTTTTGGTTTTAAAATTAAAGCCAAAGATTTCATAGTCAATGGCACAGGGGTGTGGTACAACGGCGGTCCGGCATCAGATTGCGGATTAACAGGCAGAAAAATTGTGGTGGATGGGTATGGAGGTTATGCCAGAGTTGGAGGGGGAGCTTTTTCCGGAAAGGATCCAACAAAAGTTGATCGCTCCGGGGCCTATGCGGCCCGTTTTTTGGCCAAAAATATCGTGGCCCAGGGTTTGGCAGAAAAAGCAGAGGTAAGGTTAGCTTATTTTATAGGGGCCAAAAAACCGACCATGGAAGATGTGGAAACTTTCGGAACTAATAAAAAATCCCACAGGGCAATCCTTTCTTTTATGGATAAAATTTTAGATACCTCGGTGGCGGGTATTTTAAAGGGTTTAAATCTGCAGCGGCCTATCTATCTTCCCACCGCCGCCTACGGCCATTTCGGCCGGGAGCAGTTCCCCTGGGAAAAAGTGGTATAATTTTTGAATGAAATTGCAAGACTTCCATCATTACAAAGGTGATGATCTCACGCCCTCTGAAAAGGTGGAGCGAAAAGTTGTGGAATTATTACTTCATTCAAAACTACCTGATGTTGATAGAGAAAGTTCAATAGCTTGGGAGTTAAAACATTCGTCAGGCTGTTGCCAGATTGCCAGAATTTTGGCTCAAAAAAGAAATCTTGATGCGGATATTGCTGCAGTAGCATCAGTTCTACATGATATTTATGTAATTGTAGAGGGAAGATATAAAGATCATGCAAAATTAGGCGCGCCAATTGCCAGAAAAATTTTGCAGGATTTAGGTGGATTTTCAGAAGAAGATATCAATACAATTTCTCAAGCAGTTGCCCATCATAGCGAAAAAGAAGTTTATTCGGACGATCCGTATATAGAATTGGTAAAAGATGTTGATGTATTTGATTGTTCTTTGTATAAAAATGCTGAAGGATTTTATAGAATTCATAAACCGGAAAATATTTTCAAAGAATATGTTAATCGAATTAAAAAAGTTAGAGAAGAATTAGGATTAAAACCAGAGGAGATATTTAGATAATGGACGATTGGTTTAGATGGGAGAGGGAAGCTGCAATTCATCTTTTATTTCCAACTTTGGAAGGTTCAATGAAGCCTCTGGAGGAATTTATAGGTTCTGGATTTCCCACCACAATTTTAATTTTTAAAAATGGAATTGTAACTTGGTGTGTAAAAAATACAGAATTTTATGGATTAGGAGCTAAACTGCTTAAGATTTATAAAGACGATATTAAAGAGCAGGAGATGGTTGAAGAAGCAGCTAAAAGATTAGAAGTTTTGAGGAATGTTGAAGAAGAAATTGAAAAGGCAAATATACCTGATCTAACAAATGAACAACTAACTGATTTGTATAACAAACTTCATGATGCCTTTATTAATTATTATGGAATTGGAGCCATCCAAGAGCCTCTTGCTATGCAAGCGGAGGTGGAATTAAAAGAAATCTCTGGATCAAGTAGTGACGAGATAGCTCATTTAGTGGCTCCAGATAAACTTTCGTACATTCAAGAGGCTGATAACTTTCTTTTAGAAACAAAAGACATTGATGGTTTTATAAAAAAATATTATTGGATAGACAATAACTATTCACATACTAAAGTTTTATCCAAAGAAGATGTTGAAAAAAGACTCTCCAGCATTAAACCAGTTCAACTTTCAAAAGAAAATTCCCAGAATATAGAGTTAAATTCAGAATCAAAGAGATTAGTACAGCTTTTAAAAAACTTTGCTACGTATCAAGATGATAGAAAAAGAAATATCTTAATTTATTTACACTACTTAGAAATGTTACTTAAAGAAGTAGGGAAAAGAGCAAACATCCCTCTTGGTGCAATGAGAGATACTTTCCCTAGTGAAATAAAAGATATTTTAGATGGAAAAATTGATGAAGAGTTTATAAATAACAGGAGAGAAAAATGTTTTGTAGTTTGGGAAGAAAAATCTGGAAAACCCTCGATATTAATCGGAGAAGAAACTAAAGAATGGGAAGAGATACTAATTCCGCAAGTAAACAGTTCTCCAGTTATTAAGGGTAATTGTGCCTCTAAGGGTAAAATAACAGGCAAGGTCAGGGTGCTTTTAAATGCAAGCGAGAACGATACATTAGAAGGCGGTGAAGTATTAGTAACTTTTATGACCTCACCTGATTTTATGAGTGCAGTCAGAAGATGTTCTGCGATTATCACAAATTTAGGTGGTATTACCTCGCATGCGGCAATTATCTCAAGGGAGCTTGGAATTCCTTGTATAGTAGGAACTAAAAATGCTACAGAGATTTTAAAAACAGGGGATATGGTAGAAGTAGATGCAAATAAAGGGATTGTAAGGATTATCAGTTGAGTCAAAATATGCTAAATTTATTGCGTGAACAAAAATAAACAATTTAAGAGAATAAAAAGGATAGGTAAAAATAAAAGTATATCTACCACAAAGCTTATTAGATTAATTAAAGAATATGAGACTCCAAAGTTAAAACTAACTAAAACTGCTCCCGCAGAAATTTATTTGTCAGCAGTAGATAGAATTTACCATGCCGGTGCTATAGATGAAAAAGGTGATTTAATAGAGGTGACTAATATTTCCTATGAAATTAATCTTGATGATAAATGGGTAACAATAGTGCGATATGATAGTGCTCATGGCTATTTACATAGACACAAAAGAATTTCATTAGATGATCCGGCTGATACTGTTGATAGGATAGGAGTTAAACAGAAAGGTAAACCTAGAACTTGGTATACTTGGGCAATTAAGGATATTCAGAAAAGATTTTTGCACTATAGGGAAGAATTTACTAAAAGAAGCGAAATATCTAATCTGGGTTATTGAAATCTTACAATAAAAAGGAGTATTATTAGATAATTATGAGCAAGAAACAACAAGCACAGAAAAATTTAGAATTATCAGTCAGCTTGGCTGATTTTATAGCTAAACATCCAAAATTAAGCAAAATAGTAATATCCGGGGCATCAGTTGTACCCTTTTCTATGAGTGACGAAAAGTTGAATAAAGAAAACGATAAATTGGTAGAAGAGTTGTTAGAAGAAGGGAAAAAAGTAGTGAAGGCACAAGAAACCAAAAATCATATAACTCCATGGCAATTTAGCCAGGTATCTGTCTAATGTATATTAGAACTTTTGATAAAATCTCCAAAAACGATGTAAGTCAAGTTGGAGGCAAGGGTGCATCTTTAGGAGAAATGACACAAGCAGGTTTTCCTGTTCCTCCTGGGTTTGTTATTACAACAGAAGCTTTGAGCCAGATTAATGAAGACGAAATTTTTAAAGCATTTGATTTATTAAATGCTGAAAAAGTTTCTGTTAGGTCATCTGCTGTTGCTGAAGATTCTTCAAAAGCTTCATGGGCAGGGCAGTTAGAAACCTACCTAAATATTTCAAAAGAAGAATTAATTAATAAAATAAAGGATTGTTGGAATTCTGTTAATTCCCAGAGAGTTCGCAGTTATGCCGCGGGACAAAATTTATCAGAAGATGAATTATTGATGGCTGTGATAGTGCAAAACATGGTAGATGCTAAAGCAGCCGGAGTAATGTTTACAGCTAATCCTGTAACTTCTAATAAAGAAGAAATAATGATTGAGTCGGTTTTAGGGTTAGGAGAGAAACTTGTACAAGGATCAGTTTCTCCGGATAATTTTATAGTTGATAAAGAAACAGAAGAGATAAAAAATAAAGATTTGCAGGGAGAACAAACTATAGATGATGAGAGTATTAAAGAACTAGCTAAACTTGGGAAAAAGATAGAAGATCATTATAGTAGTCCTCAAGATATAGAATGGGCTATTGATAAGCAAGATAAAATCTGGATTCTGCAATCAAGACCTATCACAACTCTGTAACTTCCACTTTTTCCACCCGGGCTAAAGATGGGCCCTGACGGCACCATTTGACAAATTTTTCAAGTTTTTCGTCTTCTCCCTCGGTTTCTATATAAACTGTCCCGTCCGGTTTGTTCTCTGCTGAAACTTTGATGCCCAATTTCTCTCCTTTTTCTTTGGCAGTAGCTCTAAAAAATACCCCCTGAACCTGGCCATAAACTTTGATGCTTAAGCGTTGTTTCATTTAAGAAAACTCCAAAATCATTGGTAAATGATCTGATACAACTGCATCAGGCACTTGAAAGTTTATGATATTGATATCAGGAGAAACAAAAGTATAGTCGGCAAATTTTTCATGACCGTGGAAATGTTTACTTCTGGTTCCGGGAATGTGATAATTTTTAATTAAATTAATCAAATCTTCTTCTAAAATTTTTAAACTCTTCGTATTCATTGATAAATTAAAATCTCCGCACAGGATTTTACTTCCTTGTTGTTTATCCAAGAATTTTATAATTTTTTTAGATTGCTCAATTCTGGAGTGACTGTCCTGTTTACCATTCTCCAGCCAGATACCATGCAGATTACAAATAGTGTATTTTTTATTTTTGTGTGTAAAACTTATGTATTGAACATTTCTGGGTACGGTATTAGAGTTACCTAAATTAAATTTGTTTCTTTTTCTGTAAACAAAAAAATCCCCGCTTGAAATTAATCTTAAGTTCTTTTTAACAAATACGGATAATCCTGCAGAAAGATTAAAATTAGTATATTTTTTTTGATGACTTCCCAATAAATAGTTATCTAAAGCAGGGGCTAAATATCCCTGATGTGAGGGTAAAATGGCGCTAATTTCCTGATAGAGATTAGTTCTGTATCCGAAACTTTCCTGAATTTTAGAAGTGGTATTAAACACTTCCTGAAAACAAAATATATCGGTATCTTTTGAATGTTTTTTGATAAATGTCAGCAAAGGCTTAAAAATTTTCCCGCCCCAGACATTAAGAGAAATTAGTTTCATAGATGGAATTATACAGGGAGCTAATGTTACAATACAATCTGTTTCGGGCTTTTGCCCGACGAAGCGGGCTTCAGCCCGCGAAGGCGGGGATTAGGTCATCGGTAGACCGCTCGGATGGGGTCCGAGAAGCAGAGAGTTCAATTCTCTCATCCCCGACTGGTTCTTGACTTATCATCTCTTGCTATACTAACCTGATATTAATGCCCCAGAATCAACCACCCAAAAAAGGCAGGGGATGCCTGAAAATATTTTTAATTGTAGCCTTAATTTTGATAGTTTTACCCATACTTTTGATCGGAGGCTTTATTTATGTAGGTTTATATGGACTAATGCAGTCGGATGAAGATATCTTAAAAAACTATCAACCGCCACCGCATATTGCCGAGATTGCCGAGCGAACCACTATGACCACCAAGGCCAAGGGTGCTTTTTACCGGGGTGATCCGGAATTTATCTCCGGAGAAAGTTTTAGAAAGGAGTGTTTGGAGTCAGGAGAACTGGCAGGCGGATGCAAAAAAGGTAAGGTGGGTAAGGGATTGTTTGGACTGCCTACCCAAACCATTAAAATTTATCTTTTGCAAATTGATGACCCCCGCTTTAGAGATAACCGTTTTGGTACCGGAGCCCATGAGATGCTGCATGTGGCTTACAGCCGGCTTGGTACAAAAGAAAAAGAAAAGGTAAATGTCCTGATTGATCAGGAAATAGCAAATCGCCAAAACGACGAGAGCATTACTGCCCGCGTCGAGGCCATGAAACGAATGAAGAAAAATTACTATGATGAATTACATGCTTTCTTTGGTACTGATTACGCTGATCTTGCAGTCGAGCTGGACGAGTATTATCAACGTTACTTCACAGACCGCCGGAAACTAGTTGCCATATCAACTACCTCCGGTTTCAACATTCGCGTTAGAAAACTTGATCAACTAAAAGTTCAATTAACCGCTCTTGAGCCCCGTTTAAGATCTCTGGAAAGCCAAGTTAAAGCCGGGGATGAAAGCAAAATACCGGAGTTTAATAGTTTGGTTGGACAATACAATTCCAGAGTAGCAGAAACAAATAGGGTTTATAGCGAAATCAAAGAGTTTTATCAGTATATTGATCCAGCTTACCAACCACCCGCCTCCCGCTAAGATCTGTATTCATGTATCCATACATCAATACATAGGTATTTTTGGGATATTGTAATTGCTGCAAAATTGTGTTTTAATTTTAAGAATATGGCCGGAAATAATGACGATGCCAAAAAGGCCGCCATTGCGGCTGCCATTGCAGGCATTCAAAAACAATACGGGACAGGTTCAATTATGCGTTTGGGAGAGCGGGCGGAAAAACTTACCACAGATGTAATTCCCACCGGATCGCTGGCGCTGGATTTGGCTTTGGGCATTGGGGGTTTGCCCAAGGGTCGGGTGATTGAAATTTATGGACCCGAAGCTTCGGGTAAAACAACTGTTGCGCTGCATGTGATTGCCGAGGCTCAAAAAAAGCAAGGGGTAGCCGCTTTTATTGATGCCGAACATGCTCTTGATCCCCAACGGGCCCAAAAAATCGGGGTTAATCTAGACGATCTGCTCATTTCCCAACCCGATACCGGCGAGCAGGCTCTGGAAATTGCCGAAGCTTTGATTAGATCCGGCGGCATTGATGTAGTGGTGATTGATTCGGTGGCGGCGCTGACCCCCCGGGCGGAAATTGAAGGAGAAATGGGCGATTCGGTAATGGGTATGCAGGCCCGGCTTATGTCTCAAGCCTTGCGCAAGTTAACTGCCGCCATTGCCAATACCAAAACAGTGGTCATTTTTACCAATCAGCTGCGGCAAAAAATCGGGGTGATGTTTGGCAATCCCGAAACCACCCCCGGAGGTTTGGCTTTAAAATTTTATGCATCTATCCGTCTGGATATCCGCAAAATTGAAAATCTTAAAGAAGGAGATATGGTAGTGGGTTCAAGACACCGGGTGAAGGTGGTCAAAAATAAAGTGGCTCCCCCGTTTCGCATTGCCGAATTTGACATGGATGATCGGGGTATTTCCAAATCAGGAGAGTTGCTGGATGTGGGGATAGAATTGGGGATTTTGCAAAAGTCAGGCGCCTTTATCAAACGGGATGAGGTCATTTTAGGCCAGGGCAGGCAGGCTGCCATTTTATATTTGCGGGAAAATCCCAAAGAAGCTTTAGGATTGGAAAAAGAAGTCAGAGATGCCTGGGGAAAAGAAAAACAGGGTAAAGAACCCATGATAGTAGGCGAAGAGGAAGATCAAAGTGTTATTACAGAAAATATATAGATTATTATCTTTTCGAGACCGGTCGGAAAAAGAAATCAGAGATTATTTAAAAAATAAAACCTCCAAACCGGAACAAATCATTAATCAATTAAAAGAGCAAGGGTATATTGATGATGAGAAATTTGCGAGAGAATGGGTGGAGTCAAGAAGAAGATCAAAGCACAAAGGGATCAGGGCAATCAAAGCAGAGCTTTGGCAAAAAGGGATAGATAAGGAAATAATAGAAGAAGTGACTGGAGTCGAGTGTCTAGAGTCAAGCGAAGAACAAATTGCAGAAAAAGCCTTGGAGAAAAAAGCAAAAGCGTGGCAGAAATTAGAATCAATGGAATTTAGAAAAAAAGCAACTGATTTTTTAATGAGAAAAGGGTTTGAGTATTCAGTCGCCAAAGCAGTAGTTGATAATTTTTTGGAAAAATAATAAGATCGTTTAATCAATGCAAAAAACATTTGGACCCCCTCGACAAAGCTCGGGGCAAGCTAATATCAATGAAACAGAACTTGCTAAACGCGAGGGTATTTTGGAAGAACGGGAAAGACAAATCAGCGAAAAACAAAAATTAATTGATCAAAAGCTGGAGCAGTTGGAAGATTTAAGAAAAGATTTGGTGGAAAAGTTGGAACATTCGGCCAAAATGCCGGCAGATGATGCTCAAAAAATTCTTCTGGAGCAGGTTGAGAAAGATCTGGCCGGAGAAATTTCCAAAAAAATCAAAGAAGCGGAAGACGAAATAAAACTGACGGCGGACGAAAAAGCCAGAGAAATTTTGGCAGATGCCATGCTTCACGGAGTGACGGATTATATTTCCGAATTTACCACCTCACGGGTGAAACTGACAGATGAGGAGATGAAGGGCAGGATTATTGGTAAAGAAGGAAGGAACGTGAGAACTTTTGAGCAGGCTACCGGAGTGGATCTGGTCATGGATGATGAAATCCCCGACAGTTTAATTTTATCCTCTTTTGATCCCATCCGTCGGGAAATTGCCAAGGTGGCTCTGGAGCGGCTGATTGCCGACGGCAGGATCCAACCGCAGCGCATTGAAGAAATTGTGGCCAAAACCAGGGAGGAATTAGAAAAAATAATGTGTCAGGCGGGGGAAAAGCTGTGTCACGATGCGGGAGTTTATAATTTGCCAAAAGATCTGGTATGTTTACTGGGCAGATTTAAATACCGTTATTCTTTTGGACAGAATTTAATTCAGCACACCCTGGAAGAAACTCAAATAGGGGTGGCTTTGGCAAAAACGATCGGGGCGGATGTGAATGTGGTGCGTTTGGGTTGTCTGCTTCATGACGTGGGAAAAATCATTACCGAGGGAGATGAGGGAACGCATGTGGAAAAAGGCGTGCAGATAGCCAGGAAATTTAATATGCCTGAAAAAGTGATAAATTGCATAGCTGAACATCACGAAGATAAGCCTTTTTCGGCAGTTGAGTCAATTTTGGTTTATATTGCCGATGCCATATCAGGGGGGAGACCCGGCGCCAGACACGAAGCGGTGGAAGATTACATTAAAAGACTGGATGACATAGAAAATATCGCGCTTTCTTTTGAAGGGGTGGAGAAAGCATATGCCCTGCAGGCAGGCCGTGAAGTTCGGGTAATTGTCATTCCGGAAAAAATAGCTGACGAGGAACTGCCCAAATTAACTCATGATATTGCCCAGAGGATTTCCAAAGAAGTAATGGTGCCGGGAGCAGTGAAAATCACTGCCATCAGGGAAGCAAGGTACAGTGAAAGCATCTTTACAAAAGGCTAATCTTTTGCTATATATAGAGTATGACTAAGAATGAACTAATAGAAAAGGTGGCCAAGAAGGCTTCTTTGACCAAAAGAGCATCCCGCGATGCGGTCAATAGCGTTTTTAATTTAATTAAAGACTCTCTGGTTCGCGGTGAAAAAGCAGTCATCACCGGCTTTGGCACATTTTTAATCAGATCACGGACAGCCCGCCGCGGCAGAAATCCCCAAACAGGAGAAACAATCCAAATCCCGGGCAGGAAACTTCCCGGTTTTTCAGCCGGCAAAACCATAAAAAGACTCATTAAGTGACCATCTCTGTAAAAAATTTAAAAAAATATTACCGCGTTTATCAAAAAGAACCCGGACTTTGGGGGTCTGTCAAATCCCTGTTTGTGCGGAAACACTATAATACTAAGGCGGTTGACGGAGTATCCTTTGAAATTAAAGAGGGGGAGTTGGTGGGGTTCATCGGTCCTAACGGAGCAGGCAAAACCACCACTCTGAAGGTTTTGTCGGGACTACTGTATCCTACATCGGGGCAAGTGCGGGTCGGGGGGTTTGAGCCTTTTAAAAGACAGAGCGATTTTCAAAAAAAGTTTAGTTTGGTTTTGGGACAAAAAAACCAACTTTGGTGGGATTTGCCTGCCATGGAAAGCTTTATTTTAAATAAGGCAATTTATGAAATTCCGGATAAAAATTTCAAGGGAATTCTGGATAAATTATCAGACATGCTTGCCGTAGGGGATATTTTAAAAGTACAGGTTAGAAAACTGTCTTTGGGACAGAGAATGAAGATGGAACTTATTGCCGCGCTTTTGCATTCACCAAAAGTGTTATTTTTAGACGAGCCGACCATTGGCCTGGATGTGGTGGCGCAAAAAAATATGAGGGATTTTATCAAAGAATATAATGAAGAGTTTAAAGCGACAATAATACTGACCTCTCACGACATGGCTGACGTCAAAGAACTGGCCAAAAGAGTGATTATTATTGATCAGGGGAAGATTTTATATGACGGTCTTTTGGAAAAAATAGTTAATAAATTTGCCCCCTTCAAGGTGATTAAGGTGAAAGAATATTCAGGAAATTACGTGGAAATTCAGGTCGGTAAAAATGAGGTGGCAGAGAAAACTAGGGAACTTTTACATAAGTTTAAAGTAGCGGATTTGACCATAGAAGATCCGCCAATTGAAGATATTATTCGACAGATTTTTCAAAGGGGTGTATGATTATGTATGGATACGTATGAGCAAACCTGAAATAAATAACAATATTCATATACCGGACGATATTTTAAGATCGCTGCTCACATCTTCGGAGATGAGAATGTTGAAAAATCGATATTGGATCAGGAATCTTTTACAAGAAGGGTTGACAGTCAGAAAAGTGGCGGAAAAAGTTAAGGTAGGTACGGATACAGTGGTTCGCGTTGCCAAAATGATGACGCAGCGGCGACCCAAAAAAGTTTTCAAGACCTCCACGCCTTGGATTTTTGGTAAAGCTTCATGATCAACAAATACCTGGCAGTTTTTAAAATTTCTTGGGAGCAGGGTCTTACTTACAGATTAAATTTTGCCCTTTGGAGAGTGAGATCGGTTTTGCAGCTGCTCTTGGTTTATTTTATCTGGTGGACGGTTTTTCAATCCAGCAGCAGTGTGTTTAATTACAGTCAAGCCCAAATCTTAACTTATATCATGGTG
>JACPEZ010000031.1 GCA_016183225.1 Candidatus Daviesbacteria bacterium | reverse complement strand
CCCTCTTTGTCATTCTTAAAAAGACTGGCCGGTATCCTTGACAGCTCCCTGTCAGTGCAATTTAAGTAACCGATATGGAATCTAAAAATATTCATGTTCTTTCTTTTAAATATGCTTTTGCGGGAGTGGTTTCTGCCCTAAAGCAGGAACCAAATTTAAAATTTCATTTTCTGGCAGGAGTAGTAGCTATTATAATTTCATTTTTCCTGCAAATTTCCAGGAGTGAGTGGATTGTGATTATTTTTCTGATCGGGTTTGTCATTTCCTTAGAACTTACCAACACTGCCATTGAAGCAGTGGTTGATCATGTCATTCAAACAAACCATCCGGGCGCCAAACTGGCTAAAGATATTTCGGCCGGAGCAGTTTTAGTAGCCGCAGCTACTGCCGCCACTATCGGAGCGATTATATGGATAACCTGATGATTTTCGGGGCGGAATATGTCATTTACCTCACTATCATTTTGATGTTTACCCTGGCTCTAAAGGGCGGAACAAGAGAAAAAAAGGCTTTGATTTTGGCCATTTTTTCGATTCCTGTAGTGATAATTTTAATAAAATTTATTCATTTATTTATTACTACCCCAAGACCGCTTGAGGCCTATGCCGACGGAGCATCTTTTCCCTCCAGACACGCCTCTTTAATGGCAGCTTTTTTCTTTAGTTATGTCCTGCTCAAATCCAAATGGGCATGGCTTTTTATTTTTTTGGCGGCGTGGGTAGGAATATCGAGGGTCTATTTGGGGGTTCATTACCCGGTTGATATTGGGGGAGGCTTGGTGGTGGGATTTTTAGGTGCCTCTATTACCAAATTTATTTTGAAAAAAATTTTGAAAAAAATTTTTCATTTCTAAAGGGGCCTATTACCTGCAAATTAAATTTTTCTTTTTGAAAAAGTTCTGCTGCCAGGGTTTTAACATCATCAGCCGAAACAGCGTCAATATTTTTTAAATACTCTTCAAAGGTTTCAATTTTTCTATCCAGCACAAAATTGGTCCCAAAATATTCTGCAAGAAAATTGGTTGATTCCTGCCACAGCGCCAACCTCCCCCTGATCATTTCTTTGGCTTTTTTCAATTCTTCATCATCCGCTTTTTCTGAAGCTATCCTTTGAAGTTCGGCCGCAATAACCTCCAAACCCTCTTTCACTTTTTCCAGTTTCAACCCGGCAAAAACCGTAAAAGCGCCGGTGTCGCTGTAAACTCCGGAGTTAGCGCTGATATTATAAGCCAGCCCCCGTCTTTCCCTGACTTGAATAAAAAGTCTTGACGACATGCCCGCCCCCAAAATGGTAGCCAAAACATTGCCGGTGTATCTTTTGGGATCATATCGACTGTAACTTTGTACCCCCAAAACAATATTGGCCTGATCGGTTTTTTTAAAAAAAACGTTTATTTTTGGCTTTTGCTGTCTTGTTTTTTTATAACCAACCGGTTTGTATTGTGATCTGGTTGGCAAATCGGCAAAATAGTAACTTGCCACTTTTTCAATATCTTTGGGCAACTTCCCTGCATAAACTAAAACCATATTTTTGGGAGAATAGAGAGAATCCATATATTTTAGAAAATCATCTCTTGTCAGAGCAAGAACGGTTTTTTCATCTCCTCCAAGATCCCAACCCAATGGTTGGTCCCCAAACTGCAGTCTTTCATAAAGTTCCCAGACATACCTTTGAGGATTATCTCTGACCATCCGCAGTTCCTCGATAATCACTCCTTTTTCCCGGTTGATTTCTTCTTCCGAGAGCAGTGATTCTTTAACCATGGAAGAGAGAATATCGCAAGCCAAATCAAGATGTCTGGCAGCGGATTTAATCCAGTAATAAGTTATTTCTTTTTCGGTGGCGGCATTGTTGACTGCGCCCACTCCGTCAATCAAAGTGGAAATTTGCTCGGCAGTGGGATATTTTCTTGACCCTTTAAAAAACATGTGTTCCAGAAAATGAGAGATGCCGTTTATATTTTTTGTTTCATATCTGGATCCTGCCCCCACTGCCAAAAGAGTAGTCACGGAATCAAGATGTGGCAAATCTATGGTAATTAATGTCAGTCCGTTTTTTAATGTAGTAATCTTATGCATTGATATGTTTTAACATCTGATCAACAGTCTGCTCAATAGTAAGATTGGAGTTATCAATGATCACTGCCCCCTTGGGAACTCTCATGGGGGAAGCTTCTCTTTGGGAATCTCTTTTGTCTCTTTCCATCATACTTGCTAAAACATCCTCATATTTTACTGCCGGATCTTTTTTTTGCAGTTGCTCAAATCGCCTTTTGACCCTAACCTCAACTGATGCGGTTAGAAAAAATTTATGTTTGGACTCGGGAAAAATTTCCGAACCAATATCTCTTCCACCCATCACTATCCCCCCGTTTGCTAACTTTCTCTGAATCCCTTTCATGATAGTTCTCACTTCGGCAATGGCAGAAACTTTGGAAGTCACTTCGGAAATTTCCGGCGTATGCAAAGCTTCTGTTACATCTTCCCCATCCAAAAACATTTTCCATCCTCTATTCATTTCAAATCTAACATCCAAGTTTTTGTAGATCTCCAGTATTTTTTCTTTATCATCCAGAGATATTCCCGTCTGTAGTATTTTAAAAGCACCGGCCCGGTAGATCATGCCAGTATCAATATAAATGTAGCCTAATTTTTTGGCCAGCAAAAAGCCGACTGAATTTTTCCCGCTACTCGTCGGCCCGTCAATGGTAATTATTTCTTCCACAACTTCTAAGTTTATCACAAAAATTGGCTGAATTAGGTAAGAGTCCTATATTGGTAGTTATGTGGCGGATGGCCTCTTCGAAAAAGAAGTCCCTCATTGTACATCTGGCGTAAAACCGTGCCCCCTCCATTTACCCAATCTCGTCCTTGAAGTTCATCATACATCTCTCTGCAACCTGATATTCTTAAATAATCTCCTGCTAACTCCCATTCTCCTCCCTGTTTTCGAGCAACCACGACTGCTCTGTAGTCGAAAACAGCCCCATTCAATCCGGTCCAAAGCATACCTTCTGCTAAATTATCGAAAACAGCCCGGACAGGCCTTCCACCTCTCCATTGCCCGCTCAAGACTATACCTAAAGCACCAGTCAAACTACCCGGATCAACTTCTCTAATTCCCGAAAAATCAAACCTATAAACACGGGGGGTTGACCCATACAAAGGAACCTGGCTCCATAATCTCCAAGACTCTACCACAAAATCTTGACTTAATGACCCTGTAGGAAACAGTTTACCTTCTGAAGAGTAAGTAGCCAGCGGTACTGTTACAACTTCAATATTTTCCTGAATCATACGATTGAATTCTACATCATGTCATTTTTCAAAGCAAATTTTGTAATGTGATATATTAAATATATGATTAAGGGCCCTAAATTATCGCCAACACAGTGGAAATTATTGGCATCGGCTACAGCAAATATTAGTCAAGCGATAATTCTATTCGGACTCGCAGCATTATTTGTACCACAAGCTCTAAATCTGGAAGGGAATTTCTCTAAAGAATTTGCATTGCTGATATTAATCTGCGGGTTGTCATTGCTTATTGGGGCTGTTATAATATCCAAAAGAGGACGATAGAAATGCAAGAAAATTATATCTGGGGATTTGCTACTTTAGCTTTACTGATCGCAATAGTCTGGTATCTGGCTATTTTTGGTAAAGTAGATAGATCTAAACGCTAGTCTTTTTTAACTTTGGATCCTTTTGGAGTATCTTCGATTATATACCCCAGTTTTTTAATTTGTTTTCTTAATTTATCAGCTTCGCTAAATTCTCCCGTATTTCTGGCCTGTTCTCTCTTTCTAACTAAATGCATAACTTCTTCCGGCACCTCAATAGGTTTGCCTAAATATTTTTCCAAGTCCAATCCCAAAATTTTATCCATTTTCAAAATTGTTTTGGCTTTAGCATTTGTCGGATAATCGCTTTTTACCATGTCCCACATGACGGCCAAAGCCTGAGGAATATTTAAATCATTATTAACAACATCCATAAATTTTTGATAATATTTATCATCTTCACCCGCCGAAGCCTCGGCGTAGGAGGGCCAATCTCTAATTATTTCTCTTAAGCGATCCAGGGCATTTTGTGAAGCTTCCAAACTTTCCCAGGTAAAATTTAATTTATCCCGATAATGAGCAGTTAAAAATAAATAGCGCAAAGCCAGCGGATCAAAACCCTTGGTTTTAATGTCATCAATAGTATAAAAATTTTTCTTGGACTTGGACATTTTCTCGCCCTCCACCAGCAAAAATTCATGATGAACCCAGTATTTAACAAAAGGTTGGCCAGATACCGCCTCTGATTGGGCAATCTCATTTTCGTGATGAACAGGGATATGATCCACTCCTCCAGTATGGATATCAAATGAATCCCCCAAATATTCCATGCTCATGGCAGAGCATTCAATATGCCAGCCGGGAAATCCCTCTCCCCACGGGCTGGGCCATCTCATGGTATGACCGGCAAATTTTCCCACAGTAAAAAACCATAAAGCAAAATCAGCCGGTTGTTTTTTTTTGGGATCAACTACCACTTCCTTTCTGGCGCCGGTTTTTTGTTCCTCCAGTTTTTGTCCGGACAGCTTGCCATATCCGGGAAATTTGGAAATATCAAAATATATTGCTTCTTCGGTTTGATAAGTAAAACCTTTTTTAACCAGTTTCTCAATTAGTTTAATTTGCTCGCCAATGTGTTCAGTGGCCCTGCAAACAACATTGGGCCTTAAAATATTTAATTCGTTTAATGATTTAAAGTGATACTCTTCAAAAAAACGGGCCACTTCCCAGACGGTTTCTCCCCGGTCTTTGGCGCCCTTTTCCAGTTTGTCATCGCCCTCATCGGCATCCGAAGTTAAATGCCCCACATCTGTGACATTCTGTACATGTTGTACATCAAAGCCATTGGTAGTTAATACCCTTCTTAACAAATCATCACCGGTGTATTTGCGAAGATGCCCGATATGTGTGTAGTCATAAACTGTCTGTCCGCAGGTATACATGCCGACTTTGGGCGGATTCAAGGGGATAAAATCTTCAATTTTTCTACTTAATGTATTATAAATTTTCATCCTCCAACACCCCTTCCTACTTTTGTTTCTGCCATAGCCCGCGCTCTAACTTCATCCGGAATTTGCTTTTTTTTCTTCTCTTCTTTTTTCATTTCGGAAACCTGTTTCTCTTCTTTTTGCGCTTGCAATCTTTGCTGTTCTTTCTGTTTAGTCTCCGCTCTGACTTTTTCCTGCGCTCTTTGCAGATCCCCCAGCCATTTTCTGGTATAAGACAGCTGTTTTTGTCTTTGGATTTCTTGCTCTTGCAGCTGTTGCGGAGTAAGTTGAGACCCTACTACAGATTGAACTCCTTGTTCTATGGCTTCTCCCACTTGATCTTTTACATCTTGAACAACTTCACCTGACGTTTGCTCTACTTCATCTTTAAATTGTCCAATCACATTTACGCTATTAGCCATGAATACAGTATACTAGTATTCTTTGCGTCCTTCCAGAGCCCGCGATAGAGTTGTCTCATCGGCATATTCCAAATCAGACCCAACCGGCAGACCGCGGGCAATTCTGGTAATTTTTACGCCCAGCGGAGAAATTAATCTTTGAATATACATGGCAGTGGCCTCACCTTCCATAGTCGGATTAGTTGCCAGAATAATCTCTTTTGTTTTCCCGTCTTTTAACCGGGGAAGTAATTCTCTAATATGAATTTCATCCGGCCCAATATTTTCCAAAGGGGAAATCACTCCGTGCAAAACATGATACAACCCTTTGTAGTTTGATTTTTCCAAAGCCAAAACATCCAAAGGATCTTCCACAATGGCAATGATTGATGTATCACGATTTGGGTCGGAGCAAATTTGGCAGAGATCTTCTTCCCCGATATTAAAACAAACAGAACAAATTTTGGTTTTTTCTTTCATGCCGACTGCGGCATCAGCCAAACTTTGGGCTTCTTCTTTAGGAGCATGGAGTAAATAATAAGTGAGTCTCTGGGCGGTTTTTGGCCCAATCCCTGGCAGCCTCTCAAATGCCTCAATTAAATTTTGTATACTTTTTGGGACTTGCATTATCCGGGCATTCCCATACCGCCCATCAGGCCTTTCATTTCATCAGCTGCCACTTTTTGGGATTGCTTTAATGCTTCATTAACCGCTTCGGTCACTTTGCCCGGTTCCATATCACCCGAAATGGATTGCACTTTCTGGTCACCGGTCATCACCACAGTTATGCCTTTATGTTCAATGGTAATTTTAATTAAAGCCAGGCGTTTTTGCACTTCCATGGCCTGATCCCGCATTTTCTTCAGATCCCCAAGTTGTTTTAGATTATCGAAAAGTCCCATGTTTGCAAGATTCTACCACATTGCGAAGTAAACAGGCAATTGTCAAAGGCCCTATCCCTCCAATGGTCGGGCAATATAATTTGGCAATTTTTGCAATTTCCTCTTCATCTATATCTCCATAAATCTTGCCTTCATCTTTACCCATCCCTACCCCAATTACAAAACTCCCCTTTCTAATATTTTTGCCGTTAATCATGTGCTTAACGCCTGTGGCGGAAATTACTACATCAGCATTTTTTATAATTTCATTTGGATTTTCGGTCTTCGAATCTATCAAACTAAAATTAATTCCTTTCTTTTTTAATAAATCCCCTGTTGGCCTTCCTGCTGTTTTACCCTTACCCAAAACAACAATTTTTTTATTCTTCAAAAAGTTTTCAGTTTTGGAAAAACCTTCTTTTTTGGCAAAAGCCGTCAGCATTTCCCAAACTGCCAGGGCAGTGGCTCCCATAAAAGGAGATTCCGGGGAAAACCCATCCACATCTTTTCGAGGATCAATATTTAAAATTAAATTATCAAAATTCCAACCATCAAACACCGGATACTGGACAATTATTCCATGAGTTTTTTTATCGGCATTTAATTTTTTGATAGTTTGTAAACATTGGTTAAATTGGTTTTGGGAAAATTTAAAAAGTTTGGCATCAATGCCGATTTCTAAAGCTTTCTTTATTTTATTTTTAACATAAATTCTGGAAGCCGGATTATCTCCTGCCAGAATTATTGCAAGGGAGGGTTTTAAATTTTTGCTCTTTATCTCTTTCTCTAATTTTTTGCAAATTGCTTCGGCAACTTCTTTACCGGAAACTTTCATGAAGTCATTGTATACTGTGTACGGGGAATTTTCCAGCAAAGCTTTCTACTTCTTTTCTAATTTTTTTTAAGTTCTTATTTTCTTTAAGTTTAATCTTTGTCTCTCTTAAGAAATCTTTTCTTTTTTCCTGCTGCTTTGGTAAATCTAATCCTCTAATTTCTTCTAACACTCTTTTGATCCAGCCCGCAATTTTGACCATATCTTTCTCTTTCATTCCCCTCGAAGTTAGAGCAGGTGTTCCCAACCTTATCCCTGAAGGATAAAAAGCAGATGCCGGTTCTCCCGGAATGGTATTTTTATTTACTGTAATCCCTGCTTCTTCCAAAGCGTATTGCGCCTGGTATCCCATTCCATATCCGTAATCAGTAAGACTTAAAAGTATTAGATGAGTTTCCGAAACAGTCCCCAATTGTTCGGCCAAAACTTTGGCGTTTTTTGCAATTTGTACGGCGTATTTTTTAAATGAAGGTTTTAGCGCTTCTTCCAAGGATACTGCAATTGCGGCTGTCTGGTGATTATGCGGACCTCCTTGAGTACCGGGAATCAATGCTCTTTCTAATTTTGATTTAATTTCCGGATCCTTTTTTAATCCTCTATCCGTTATTAAAATAATTGCACCCCTTGGCCCTCTTAAAGTTTTATGTGATGTTGTCATGATTATATCAACATCAGGAACCGGAGATTCATGAACGCCACCTATTATTAATCCCGTAATGTGCGAACAATCTGCCACTAAATATGCGCCGACCATATCTGCAATTTTTCTAAACTTTTTATAATCCAGCTTAAAAGGATAAGCTGTAGTCCCAACCCAGATTAATTTTGGTTTATGTTTTTTAGCCAACGATTCCAGTTCTTCAAAATCTATTTTCCAATCTTTACCAACATTATACTGAACTGCTTTATAGAAAATGCTGGAAAAACTTAAATTTGCTCCATGAGTTAAATGTCCTCCTGATATTAAGGATAACCCCATTACCGTATCACCCGGCTGACAAACAGCCATTGTGATAATTAAATTTGCAGGAGATCCGGAATAAGGTTGTACTAAAGCTACAGGTACTCCAAATAGTTTCTTTGCCAAATCAATAGCATAGTTTTCTATTTTATCAATGACTTCGTTACCGCCATAATATCTTCTGCCAGGAAAACCTTCCGAGTATTTATTGGTTAAAATAGAACCTAAAGCCTTGAGAACATCTGAAGAAACATAGTTTTCCGACGGGATCATTTCCAAGCCGTATTTTTGGCGGTGGGCTTCCTCTGCAATTAACTTAAAAACTTTTGATGCCATAAGAATGCAAGGATTATAACATAACTTCCTGCGTGGCAAGTCCTAATTAACAGTATCTGAATTGAAGATTTCGGAGGCCACTCTGATAATCTCATCATCTGCCGCCACTTCAATATTGGCCACATCTTCTTTTCTGGCCGGCCTGTTTCCCAAAATAGTGGTAACTCTTATCTGTCTTCCCAACACGTCGGAAAAAACCGATTCCAGAAGATCGCGGTTTTTGGGGGCTTCCAAAATCCGCTGATGAAAAGAATAGGGCACCTCCATAACCACCTCGGAATCGCTGCAGGAAAAAATACTGCTGGAGCGAAGCAACGCTTCCAGAGAAAAATTATACGGCCTGATGGTTTCCAAAACAAAAGTCCATTTTTCCTGAAGTTTGGCAATATCCGGAGAATTATTTAAAATCTCAACAGTTTTTTTTGGCTCATCCTTCACTATCTTCTCCTGCGGACCGCATATATCCACTATTGCCAACTCCAAAGGCAATGAGGTAATAACGGCAAATTTTAATTGCTCAAGCGCTTTTTGCAAAATATCCAAATCGGAAACCAGATCCTGATGAGAGAAACTGTCGGCAAGTTTTAGCAACTCCTCATATTGATCGTCTGTCAAATTGGGTTTTACCAGCTGATCTCCCAGCTCATTTTTAATCAAAAGCAGATTTCTCAAAACCTCCATCAAAGAAAGCAGTAACTCCTTAACATCCAGACCATACTCCATCTGTTTTGATAAATGCAATAAACTGTCTTTGGCACTGCGACCGGCCAATATTTGTAAAAAGACTTTTGTATCATCAAATTGCGTGGCTTTCAAAGTTTCTTTCAAAGATTTAACTGTAATTTTTCCCTTGAAACTGCTTAATTGATCCAGGAGTTTGACCCCGTCTCTGAAAGATCCTTCGGCTTTTTTGGCCAAAATCTGAAGAGCTTCCCGGTCAATGTCAATTTTTTCTTTTTGGGAGATTTTTTCGAGGACTTGCAGAAGCTGCTCTATGGTAGCCATTTTAAAATCCAGTTTTTGTACCCGGGACAAAATGGTGGAGGGAATTTTACCCGGTTCGGTGGTAGCTAAAACAAACAGGGCATGGCCGGGGGGTTCTTCCAAAGTTTTAAGCAGAGCATTAAAAGCATCCGTGGTCAACATATGAACCTCATCAATAATGTAGACTTTCTTTTTGCCGGATGTGGGAGCCAGTTTTATTTTTTCCCTCAAAGATCTGATGTCTTCTATGCCTCTGTTGGAAGCCGCGTCAATTTCTATTAAATCCAAATTTGAACCGTCGGTGATGGAAATGCAGGTTGAGCATTTGTTACACGGATAATCTCTTGACTCTTGACTCTTGACTCTTGACTCTTGACTCTCGCAATTAACCATTTTGGCTAAAATCCGGGCGGTTGAAGTCTTACCGGAACCCCGCGGTCCGGCAAAAAGATAAGCATGGGAAAGTTTGTGATCTTGAAAAGAAGATTGTAAGGCTTTTTTTACCACGTCCTGACCGGTTATTTCATCAAGTGTTTGCGGCCTGTACTTTAAATAAAAAGTCATAATTATGAGTGATGCACTCCCAGCAAATGGCTGACGCCGTGTTCAACCAAAGCCCGTATTTCCTCTTCAACCGCAATGCCATCCGCTGACGCATCCTCCACTGCCTGTGGATAGGAAATCACAATGTCTCCCAAACGCAAAACCCGATCCGGCGAGGCCACAAAACCAATTCTGGGAACATGTTGCAAGCTACCGGGGCTGGGATCTTCCAGAGCAAACGATAAAATGTCCGTCGTGGAATCAATACCCCTGAATGTGCATTTTCCGGTCGCCCACAATGCTTACTCCCAACTCTACTCTGCCGGAAATCCGATATCTGCGCAAAGCATCAAGGACAGCCAGTCTGATGGCATCTTTATTGACAAAATATCTTGGATCTGAAGAAACAAGTGCATTTTCCGGTCGCCCACAATGCTTACTCCCAACTCTACTCTGCCGGAAATCCGATATCTGCGCAAAGCATCAAGGACAGCCAGTCTGATGGCATCTTTATTGACAAAATATCTTGGATCTGAAGAAACAATAATATTAATCATAATAACTTTTCTTTAACAATTTGGCTTACAGTATTCCCGTCTGCCTTACCTTGAACCTTACCCATTACCGCCCCCATCACTTTTCCCATATCCTGCATGGAATTTGCCCCTACTTCATTTATAGCTTCCTCCACTATTTTAGTCAATTCCTCATTTGAAAGCTGTGCCGGCAAATAATCCTCCAACACCTTGCTTTCAGCCTCTTCTTTTTTAGCGGAATCCTCCCGGTTACCAGATCTAAAACCCTCTGCCGCTTCTTTCCTTTTCTTTACTTCCCGCTGAATAATAGATATTATCTCCTCTAACTTTAGTTCCTCTCCTTTTGAGATCTCCGCATTTTTAATCTCCGAAAGAAGCAACCTCAAAGTAGAAACTTTGATTTCATCACGTGCAAGTAAGGCTTCTTTAAGATCCTTTCGTATCTTGGCTATTTTATCCATTGTACCTTCGAGACCTCATAATTTTGCGCCGTTTTTCCGCCAGGTATTCCTGACGGAGTTGTGAAGGCTTCCTGTAAACAGATCTTTCTCTGATTTCCTGCACCAGGCCTTCAGCCACCACCCGTTTTTGGAATTTTCTAATTACCGAGTCTGTTGAGTCTCCGGGACCGGCTTTTACAATAATTGACATTAGTCAAAATACACCTCCTTTAAACCATCTTCTTCCATTGTCCGCCTAACAGATGAAAATGTAAATGGGGTACGTGTTGAGCCCTGCCCCCATTGACCACCAGCCGATAAGAATCACCGCTCAAATTATTTTCTTGAACCAGTCGATTTACCACCTCAAAAATTTGGACAAGTAAATTGCTGTGGTTTTTATTTAAATCCAGCATTTTCTCGATGTGAACCCTGGGAACAATCAAAATATGGACATCTGCTGAAGGGCTAATATCATCAAAAGCAACCAGAGTATCAGATTCAAACCTAAACTCTTTAGGTATTTCTTTATTGATGATTTTGCAAAAGATGCATTCTTCCATTTAACTGCCCACCAGTTTTTTCAGAAGATCCAGAGTTTTCACCTGCCTTAAGGAGTGACGAAGTTGCAGCCGTGGTTCCTGGGCGCTAAACTGCTGCTTGATCCGGGCATCTTGAATTTTATCAATTTCCGCCTGCAGCTCCTGATCCGTGATAGAAACATTCTCCTGTCTGGCAATTTCGGCAAGGCCCAGCTCCATCCGGACATTTCGCTCGGCCTGGGGGATCCATTCTCTTTTCAATTGCTCCAGAGTTTTTCCCTGGGATTTCAAATAATCTTCCAATAATAGTCCCATGTCAGCCACCCGCCGCTGCAAGGAAACCAGCATCCTGTTTAACTCATCGGAAATTAAAATATCCGGCATTTCCACTGTGGTAATTTTTTCAACCTCCTGCAAAATGGCCTCTTCATAATCCAGCTCATTGTTGTAAGTAACATTAGCTTCCAGGTCTTTTCTGACTTTGTCTTTCAGATCAATGAGGGATAGTGCCCCCATAGCTTTGGCGAAAGTATCATCAGGTCCGCTTGTCTGTCCGTTAGACTGAAAATTAATAGTATTGGTTTGGGTTGGCGCAGGCTGTTTTACCTTCCATCTCTTATATAAATCATCAATAACTTTATTTACTTCTTCTTCGGTCACAGGTTTAATGGGCGGTCTGGTGGCTCTGATAACTTTATAATTTCCCACTGTCACAGCCGGCCTGTTGGTAATGGTAGCCCTAAACTGCAGGTTTTGGCCTTTGACAAAAGAGATTAAATCGTACTTGGGATAATCAATGGGGATGATATCGCTTCCCTTTAAAGCTTCAATTAAAAAATTTGGGAAGCTAACTTTAAAAACTTCATCCTGAAGTTTGGTTCCCAGATTTTGCTCCACCATATTGGCAGGTGCCGCCCCTTTTCTAAATCCGGGAAGTTCCACATCAGCAGATAATCTTTGCAGAGTTTCATTCCATTTGGGTTCCAGATCAGTCCAGGGAACAGTCACAGTCACCTCAACCAAAGATTTTGCCAGCTTGCTAATATTTTTAGTTATCATAAGTTTCAGGATTTTAACATTTCCAGCAGAGATTGTAAACTCACAAATTGGGTTTGCTTTTCAGATCTTTTTTTAACTTCCAGTTTGTCTTGGGTTTTTTTGGAAACAACTACTCTGTAGGGAATCCCAATTAAATCAGCATCGGCAAATTTTTCCCCGGCAGACAAATTTAGACGATCGTCAAAAAGTGGCTCAATTCCTTCCGCCAAAAACAGTTTATACTCCTTTTCTCCCAACCCATCAAGTCCAACCAAATGCACTTGAAACGGTGCTACACTCTCCGGCCAAATAATCCCCTTGTCATCATGAAAAACTTCCACCATTGCCCCCATGGTCCGGGAAATCCCCAAACCATAACATCCGGCCGAAACTATTTTTTTCTGGCCATCCTTGTCAGTAAAACTCAAATCAAAAACTTCCGCATATGCCCGCTTTAAAGGAAAAATATTTCCCACCTCAATGGCCTTTTCTTCTTTTAAACTGCCCCCGCAATCCAAGCACTTTTTATCCTCTGTAATTTCCCGATTGGTGGCGCTGCCACAATCCTTGCATACCAACACAATATCCTCTCCCGATGGGGTAATGGTTTGAAACTCTTCTGATAAATCGGAAAAGGTGCCTCCGCTGGCTTTAGTCTTGACCACCGGTAATTCTAACCGTTTAAAAATTTTAAAATAAGCTTCTCTAACCTTTTGATAATATGCATCCCTATCATCATCGCTGGTATGAAAACTGTACAGATCTTTCATTAAAAATTCTCTGCCTCGCAGTATGCCGGCTTTGGCCCGCGGTTCATTTCTAAATTTCATCTGAATTTGATAAAGATACAGCGGTAAATCTTTATATGATTGAATGTATTCGGAAAGGAGCGGATAGATTATCTCTTCGTGGGTGGGACCCAAAACTAGATCTGCTCCGGCTGCACCTTTTAGTTTAAATAACACATCAAATGAGTTGAACCGACCGGTTTTTTTCCATGGTTCTCCGGGATGAAGAGCAGGCATAACTAATTCCTGTCCGCCGATAGAATTCATTTCCTCGCGGACAATATCGGAAATTTTATCCAACACTTTCCATCCCAAAGGCAAATATGTATAAACTCCGGCCATTTCCTGATGGATAAAACCGGCTTTTGTAAGCAACTGATGATTTAGCGACTGCGCTCCGCTCGGAGCCTTTTTTAATGTTTTAGGGAAAGTTAAAGAATATTTCATGTTAGAATATATTTGTGACTAAAAAGAAACGCGCATTTCTGAAAGCCCTATCTGCTGTTACAGGTAATCTCTCTGCTGCATGGTTTGCTGTTGTCCTCATCACTCCTAATTTTACCAATATTTTTAGTATCAAAACCATGGGCTTCTTGACACAAAATATTATCCTTGGTATAGTGTTTCTTATGCTTACTGCATTCATAGAAAGAAAGTTTGTAAAATGAATAATTTTGATTTTCTCAATTTTGTAACTAATACACAAATTTCAACAGCCCTTGTTCTCATTGTTGTGTTGTTAACCTATATCGCCTATAAACTTTCCGAAAATAAAAAGAGTTCCTCCCGCTCAGTCAAACGCTAAATTTCTCATATTATTTTACCTCTCTTCCTAATGGTACATCCTTCAAGGTGGTTAGGGCAACCCAGTTGCTGGGATCATCTGTTCCGTCATCAGGGCCCAAAGTTAAAACTTCCGAAGTAAACGGCCCAATCTGGCGAGGCGCAAAATTGACCACACAGGCCACTTGTTTATTTAGTAACTGTTCTTTGGTTTGGTTTTTGACAAATTGGGCGCTGGAAGTTTTCACCCCAATTTCCTTCCCAAAATCTATCCATAATTTATAACTGGGTTTTCTGGCTTCGGGAAAATCCTCAATTTTAACTATCCGCCCAATGCGAATATCTATCTTCTCAAAATCTTCGTATGTAATTTGTGGTTTTACCATTAAAAAAGCACCTCCTTAAAATCTATAAGGACGGTGCTAGCCCGTTTACGGTGAGCTTGTCGAACCGTGGTACCACCTTAATTACTTCTCAATTTAAGTTGTTACGTAACCAACGGAAATGCTTTTCGCATTCAGCTCCAGAGCGGGAAACTCCTTCATAGCTTTTAATGATTTTATACTAACACAAATAGAAAACAAAAAGCAAATCCTTTATCTTCTTAGTCTATTCCACTTTCCCTGTTCTATCTCACTTAAAGTACCCCTTATTATTTCATAATCCCGATCGTTAAAGGCACAACTCTGGTATCATCTTCTTTAGGCACAAATTCAAGCCGTGGAACTTGATCTACAAATTCCTTGCCCATTACATTCAGAATAGCTTCTTCCGGAGAACCATAGTCTGTCGTATCGGGATCTACTATTTCGTGCTTTACGCCATTACCTCTTCTGTCAAAGTCGTAAAAATTACTAAAGTGGCATAATCTACCATCTTGACCAATGCATAGATCTAAAAGAATGCCATATGGAGTGGTAACGGGAACTAAAATCCCTTGATGTGCAATCATAAAACTTACCAGAGGGCGAGACAATGTTACTGGAACGAGGGGAAAATCTTCTTCCTCCCTTCCTTCATCAGGATGTAAAATTCTTCCCATCTCCACTAATTCGTTTCCCTTCTTAAAAGTTATAAGGCGGTCGCCAGAATCAGGAAATAGTCTATATATCTTTCTAAATAATTCTCTATTTACGGTTGTAAGGCCTTCGGGTGATAAACCTTCCATGAAATTATTTAACTCTCTATCTTATTCTTTAAATTTTTGCAAATTTTTGTCAAAAGTAAAAAGTTCTGCCTTGTTTTTTAAGGAAAATGCATATAGAAAACAATCTACCAATGATAAATTTTTTTGTTTGTAAATTTCAATCGTATCTTTAAAGATATCACTGTCTTGAATTTGAAAATAACCGGAAGAAAGAATAGAGCTTAATCTATCAATAATATTTTCTTTAGGGAAATAGTAAATTTTTTCAAGAGCAAAAGCTATCTCAAAAATCACGGCTTGGGGAACAATTAAAATTCTTCTTCCTGTCTTCCCCTGCTGAAGAATTCTTTCTGCCTGTTTTACTTGCTCCGGTATATCATTTAATAAAATGCGCAAAAAAACATTCGTATCAAGAACCACTCTATTCATCTTAGGCCCTTGATTGCTTCCTGTGCTAAATATTCTTCAAAGGCACGGCGGATTTGTCTTGGAGTTTTCTTTATTTTAGTTTTTAGTGATCCTTTAAGTTCTAAGAAATCCTGAACCGGTTCAATAATTATTTTATCTGCATCATCCGAAACAATGGCTTTTTGGGTTTTTTCTAAACCAAACTTTCGACGAAGCTGAATTGGAATGCTAATTTGCCCCTGTGAGGTAATTGATACTAAATATGTCATACATTACATTATACCACTTTACATTACTTTTGTCAAGTTACATTAAATAAAGAACTTTTTAATGTCGGAATAGGTAATTAAAAGAGCCAGGGTAATTAAAATGGCAAAGCCGACTTGATGTATAAGATTTTCTATTTCAGATTTAACTTTCTTGCCGGTTAGGGCCTCTATTAAAAGAAAAAGCAACCGCCCCCCGTCCAGGGCCGGGATGGGAAAAATGTTAAAAATAGCCAGAGTTAGAGAGATTATCCCCACAAACCATAGGTACGGTATAGCTGCCTGCCAGCCGCCCTGCAAAATTTCACCGGACATGGCGGCAATACCTACCGGCCCGCTGACCTGTTGGGACACCTGTCCAAACTGTCCGGAAATTAATTGAGTAATGGTTTTGCCAAGCCCCATGAAAGTTAATCTGGTTAAATCAAAAGAATAAGTTATGCCGGAAAATATTTTCTCAACCGGAGTTTTATATTCTTTAATTAAAAACGGGGCAAAGACCACTCCGATTAATCTTTCTCCGCCAACTTCTTTAGCAGTCAGCACAACTTCTCTTACTCCTTTACTATCCTGCAATTGCAGTGAAATTGCTGACTCTTTCTCCTTGATTAAACTCCTGGCCTCATCAAAAGAGGAAACTGCTTTACCGTCCACAGACAAAAGCCTGTCCCCGGGTTTTATTCCGGCCTCTTTAGCCGGAAAGTTTTCTTCCACTCTACCAATATAAACTCCGGGTTCCAGAGCAGGGGTAATTACCCGAAAATTTTGGGCCGCAATAACAATGTAAAAAAGCACCCAGGCCAAAATCAAATTCATCACCACACCCGCAATAACAACCACTATTCGCTGGAAAACCGGTTTGCGGGCAAAATTACGGGAGGGAGAACCCTCTTTTTGATCTTCCTCCCCCAGCAGTTTGACAAAACCGCCGAAAGGCAGCCAGTTAATGGAATAAATGGTTTCCCCGATCTTTTTGCCCCACAAGCGGGGAGGAATGCCAAACCCGAATTCTTTAACTTTAATGCCAAATTTTTTGGCCAGCAGGAAATGCCCAAATTCATGGATAACTACTAAAACTAATAAAGTTAATACAAAAATTATGATTGAAAACAACATACTAAAAATTCCAAAATCCAAATTACAAATGAAATCTAAATTTCAAAAGTTTTAATATTTATTCATTTGATATTGATTTGAAATTTGACATTTGAACTTTGACATTATAATTGTGTTAATTCATCTTCCTTCGTTTTTCCTAACTGCTCTATCTCTAGTATCTTTTTATCCACGAGCTCTTGTAACAATTTTTCTCTTCTGAAAAACTCATCTTCACCGAACTCGCCTGCTTCCTGGGAACTTTTCCAGGTATTTCTAAAATCATGTCTGGTTTGCCTGATGGAAACCCGCGCCTCTTCTATTTTCTGATGCAAGAGCTTAATAAATTCTTCGCGTCGCTCGGCCGTAAGTGGCGGAATGGGCAAGCGGATTAAAGTCCCTTCATTTGATGGATTTAACCCCAGGTTGGCTTCCTGAATGGCCTTGATGACCGTATCCAAAATTGAGGCATCCCAAACCTGAACTGTTAAAAGAGTCGGTTGTGGAGCGGAAATATTGCCAACTTCCACCAGTTTCATTTTTCCTCCATAAGCTTCCACCGGGATATTTTCTATCAAGGCCGGATTAGCCCTACCGGCCCTGATCCCGGCAATCTCCATCTTGAAATGATGCAAGGCTGCATCTATTTTTTGGCTTGGTTCAGTAAGTATTGGATCCATTATTATTTAACTTCGAATCTCTTAACTTCCTGAATTGTAATATTCTCTCCGAATTTAGCAATCTTTTCGTTCAGCAGATCGCCAATAGATTTAGTGTCGTCTTTAATCCATGGCTCTTTTAATAAATTTTCAACCTGTTGTGTACCGCTAGCGGTAACTTGTTGAGCAATATCGTGTGCAAATTCTTTAAATTCAGGGTTGCGTGCAACAAAATCAGTCTCTGTTCCCATAACTACTGTTGCGCCGCTATTTAGTGTATGGTGGATGTAAGTATCAACTATTCCGGCACCTGTTGGCCGACTAGTTTTATTTGATGCAATCATAACTCCGCGTTGTTTTAACCACCCTTTAGCTTTAGCCATATCTCCATTGCTCTCTTTCAGGGCCTCTTTACAGTCGGCAATCCCGGCTCCTGTCTCCTCCCGCAATTTTTTAATATCATCTATCTTCATTCTACTATCCTTTCCGCATCTTTCACCGCCTTCTTTTCCACCAATTCTTCTACTGCTGCCACCTCTTCCTTTAATTCCTCCGGCAATATTTCCTTGTCCGCCGAAGTTTTAACGGAGGCGGATTCTTTCTTAGCCAGTTTTTCCGCCGCTTTACCCGCTTCATTTTTGCCCTCACCATAAGCTCCGGCCACAGTCTCTACCAGTATTTTAATACTTTTGATGGCATCATCGTTACCGGGAATAAGATAATCAATTTGAGTGGGATCGGCATTGGAATCGGCAATGGCCACCACTTTAATCCCCAAACGATTGGCCTCCCTGATGGCAATATTATCCGAGACTGCATCTGTTACAAAAATGGCATCGGGCAGTTTGGCAAGATCCATCACTCCACTAAAATCTAACTTGACTTTGCCCATTTTCCGCTCCAGCAGCAACTGTTCCTTTTTGGTGTATTTGCTTAAGCTCCCTTTTTCTTTCTGCTCCAAATATTCTTTTAACTTTTTGATATTTTTCTGGATCTCGTCAAAGTTGGTCAAATATCCGCCCACCCATCTGTTAATCATAAAAGGGGCGCCGATTGCCTTGGCCAGCTCCTCAATAATGGGTTTGGCCTGTTTTTTGGTGCCTACCAAAAGTAAAACTTTTCCTTCTTTGCCCAGATTGTAAACATATTCACAGGCCTCTTTTAAAAGCTGTTCTGATTTTGTCAGGTCAATAATATGAACCCCATCTTTGGCACCGTAAATATAGGGTTTCATCCGCGGATGGCCGCGGCGGACCTGGTGTCCAAAATGAACACCTGCTTCCAGCAGTTCTTCCAATGTTGGTAATTTGTACATAGTCTCTTTTCCTCCCCGCAGTCTGTAGTTCCAGAGACTTAAATACTACGGGTGTGTAATAAAAGTATTCTAACAAAGAATAGATTATCTTTCAAGCTCTAAAAATTTATACCTGAATCCTTCATGTTCCTGCCAGGGGGACTCATAAACTATCTTTTTAAAATCAGAATAATCCGGGAAAAAGACATCGCCTTCTACTTCTTTATCTATATAAGTTAAATATAGCTTATCTGCCAGAGGTAAAGCTTCCGCATATATCTGGCCTCCTCCGATAATAAATACTTCATCATTTTTAGTTTGTTGGAAAGCTTCCTCCAAAGAATGAACAACAATACACCCCAATGCTTTGTAATTTGGTTCATGAGTGATCACAATATTTGTTCGACCCGGTAAAGCCCTGCCTATTGATTCATGAGTTTTTCTACCCATGATAATAGGATGTCCCATGGTCACTTCTTTAAATCTTTTTAGCTCCTGCGGAATATACCAGGGCAAAGCCCCTTTTTTTCCAATAACTCTTTTTTTACCGGCCACTGCCACAATAATGTTTATTCTCATAATTTAGAATTTAGAATTACTTTTAGTATTTAATATTATAGTCGATACTATTTTCTTAATCTCTACACACTCTTGAACGAGATTATCAATTTCTTCTTTATTAGTATCTATTTCTTTTAATAACGCAAGCCAGTAAAGAGTTTCAGAGGCGGACTTCAGTGCTATTTGAAAATAATTAATGTTTCTTTTCTTATTTAATTCTAGATTCATAACTTAAATTCTGAACTCTAGATTCTGAATTCTAGATTCTTTCAAAATCCTCCTACTACTGTTACTTCCCCTTTTATCGGAGGATACGGGTCATAATTTTCTAAAGTAAAGTCTTCGAACTTAAAATCATCGATATTTTTAACTTTAGAGTTAATCTTCATTTTAGGAAAAGGCCGGGGTTTTCTTTTCAACTGCTCTTTAACTTGAACCATGTGGTTACTATAAATATGTACGTCACCAAAAGTATGGATAAAATCTCCCGGCTTAAGACCTGTTACTTGAGCAATAATCAGGGTCAGCAGCGCGTAACTGGCAATATTAAAAGGCACTCCCAAAAACATGTCGGCGCTACGCTGATAAAGCTGTAATGATAACCGACCCCCAGCCACATTAAACTGAAAAAGCGTATGACAGGGTGGCAGAGCGACAGATTTTTCACGAGAAGCTGCCATTTCATAGATAAACTCGGGATTCCAGGCAGAAACCAGAATTGAACGGCGGTAAGGGGTGGTTTTTAATTTCGCAATGGCCCAGGCAAGCTGATCAATTCTGCGGCCCTCAGATGCCGGCCATTTTCTCCACTGTACCCCATAAACATCCCCCAGTTCTCCCCATTTCTTGGCAAATTTCTCATTATTTTTTATTTTTTGTATAAATTCTTCCTGTGTCAACTTTCCCTTGTAATTTTTGTAGGCCCACTCGTCCCAGATATGCACGTCATTATCAACCAGATATTTAATGTTTGAGTCCCCTTTTAGAAACCAGAGCAGCTCATGAATAATCCCCCGCAAAAAAACCTTTTTGGTGGTCAAAAGCGGAAAGCCTTTGGACAGATCAAATCTGATTTGTCTGCCAAAAACAGACTTTATATAGACCCCGGGATTATTAAACACAGGTTTGTTTACTCCATTTTTCAGGATATCTTTTAATAAATCCAAATACTCAAATTCGGGATGTTTAGACTTGCTGTTCGGCATCTGTCGGACTAATTCTACCACCTTGATGCTGGCCGCGGTAGGCCACAGTTTGACCATCAATTTTGAAAAAGACTATATTAGCGATTCTTGCTCCCATTTGCAGTTTAACCTCAAACTCGGACAAATTTTTTAAGCCCATGGTTAAAGTGCCTTTGTAACCCGGGTCTGTTTTAGAGTTCAAAAGCAACAGCCCCGCGCGAAAAAGAGAAGTTCTGGGGAAAACTACAGGCATCAGATCTGTTGGGGTGTTGATTACTTCCACAGTTGACACTAAATAATAATCTCCCGGCTTAATTACTATTTCTGGCTGTTTTCCCCTGTTTTTATATCTGGCAATTTCTTTTGTCTTGACTCCCTTTCTTTTACCTAAATCCGCTTCAATAAAAGCTCCTCCGGAGGAAATTTTATAAACAGCTCCCAATCTTAAATCTACTCCCACTCCTTCGGGATTTTTTAATTCTCTTTGACCCAAGTTTTCAATCAGTTTTTCTCTTTTAATGCGACGATGGACTTCATCTAGACCTAGAACGGACATGTTTTTTACCCCTTAAATTTGATACTTCCGGCAATTTGGATCCCCCGTATCTGTTATTGGGACTTTTTTTATATGATCTTTTTACAGATGCAGACAACTTTTCAAAAGAAAAAGCGCAAATGGGTGATCCTTCATAAATAACCACTCTTTTACCCTTTAAGAAAGTGCCGAATTCCAAAACCGGATGCCCGTCCCAGCCCGGGTCAAAACGGGCGGCTGTTGAATGAACAGCAATCCCTAAACGGGCTAAAGAAGATTTGCCGTGCAAATGGCCCACAATATCATTAGGTAAAGTTAGTTTTTCTTTAGTGGTGGCAATGACAAAATCTTTATCAGACAGCACAAAAGGCTGACCCGGTTTTAAGGTAACCAGCTTCATCATGCCCTCCATTTCCTGTTTGGTGGTAAATTTGGTGTCAATAATATCCCAGCCGTCACCGGTAAAAACCCGCAAACTGTTTCCTAAATGAAAATCAATAGTAACTTCATCAACATTATCTTCCCAGTCTTTTGGCAAAGGGTCAATTTTAATAATGCCTTTTTTGATATAATCTTTTAAGACCCAGTCAGGCAGGGTGCCGATAATATCCATATTCCCCATACTTTATGCCGTAGGAGCCTTTTTTTCAAGTGGGAAGTTAGCAAAGGCAATCCAGGTTCCGGGATGGCGAGGATTAAATGTATTACGAACATGTATGGGAATATTCCTATCCCAAGCAGGATCAACTGCCAAAGGGTGCAGAACTTTTGCTCCCAAAAAACCCAGTTCCTGCATTTCTTCATACAATAGAAAGAGTATAGTTCTAGCTTCGGGAACTATCTTAGGATCGGCAGTGTGAACACCATTTGTATCTGTCCAGTTTTCGTAAATATCAGCCCGTAAAGCAGCAGCCAGATTAGCTCCTGTAATATCTGATCCGCCTCTGGAAAATGTCCTGATTCTTCCTGCTTCATCCTGTCCATAAAATCCGGGTACTACAAATCTCCCCAAGCCATTTAATCTTTGAGCTATTAAAGGGTGGGATGTTTCCTGGTCAAATGTCCCGTCATTTTGAAATTTCATTATTTCTGCGGCATCAACAAATTCTGCTCCCAAAAATCTGGATAAAATCTTTCCGGAAAGCCATTCTCCTCTGGAGGCTGCCCATGCAACTGATAATTCTTGATTTTCTCTTTTTATCCTCAATCCGCTTTTTACTTCTTCCAAATCATCATTAATGTAAACTCCCAGTCCTTCTGCTATTTGTAAGAAGCGCCTTTCGATCGTACCAAAAGTATCTGCATATGATCTATTCATAAAAGATGATTCCCCGCAATCTATTAAAAGATCAGTAATTTTTATACAATTATCCTCATCTTTCCCGGGAGCAGAAGGCACTATCACCCGACGGCTACGATCCTGATCTGTGATATTTCCCACCATAATAAATCTTTCAGCGTTTGCCAAAGATGTTCCGCCATATTTTGCAACAATCAATCTTTCTATACTCATATTTTCTTTCTCCGCCAAAGGCGGACAGGCACAAAAAAACCTCCCTGTTGGGAGGCTTCGCTTTTTCTTTTTTAAAGAAAAATTGTACTACGAAAACTCCCTCCTTTGGAAGGTAGCTTTAGCAGTTTTCTTGGTTAAATTCATTGAGTTTATACTCATATAAATAAAGAATATCATATATTTTTTAATTCTGCAACTACTTCTTTTTGGATTTCTTCAGGAGATTTCATTTGGAAGTTTGACATGCAATCTACCACTACCCAATCTTGTTCATGTTTAGCCAGTTGCAGAAAAATTTCCCGGGTTTTTGTCAGATGGCTTAAATTATCTTCATGAATATCAGGATGGTTTTTGGTTTTTGAATTTTTTTGGCCGGTTTTGGGGTCAACCGATAAAAGAACAGTCAAGTCTTCTTTGGGCAAGCTGTTTTCCTGATATTCCAGTTGGTCAATCCATTTGATAAAATCAGCTCTTTTTTCTTCCGCTAAATTGGCTCCCAGATGGGCTTTGGATGAGGAGACATATCGATTGGCAATCACTAATTTGCCTTCAGCCAGCCAATTTTCAATTTTATCTTTGACAGTTTTTCTGTCAGAGGCATAAAGTTTAGCCATTTCATACGGGTCAACCTCTTTTAAATTTCCCAGCTTGCCGGAAAGATAATCAAAAATTTTTTGGGCATACCCATTTTGGCCGTATTGGGGAAAACTAATTACTTCAAAAGGTATTTTTTTGACTTTTAACAATTTAGTTAATAGTTTAATCTGGGTCGTTTTCCCAGATCCATCAATACCTTCAAAAACAATTAAATTACCATTGTTACCATTGTTAAATTGTTTCATTGTTATAATTTTATTGCTTTAGTTTCTCGTTTGTAAACTTAATCAGTTGGTGTATCTCTTTAGGTAAAATTTGTAATTCCCCTAATATATGCTCATACTGCTGTTTTGTAAGCAGTTTCCTAATCTTTGATTTTTCATTCCAATCTAAACTTTCTTTAACAGATCCAAAGCTGTAATAATAGAATTTAATTTTGTCCTTTTTGCCGTATCTTCCAAATCCTTCAGCGATATTTGCTGATATTGAATCAAGCGCTGTAACAAACTGAACCCCAACGGTTTTTTGAGCAAACCAGCTCCATCCAATGACAATATCCCAAACATAATTTGATAAATTGAGAGCTTTCTTGTAACAATCAATATCATTTAACTGTAAATACTTCATGCTCTTTAACAATAACAACAATGTAGCAATGAAACAATTCTGTTATTTACTGGCAGCTTCTATAAATGCTAAAAAAATTGGATGTGGATTCAATGGCCTTGATTTGTATTCGGGATGACCTTGGGTGCCCAGATAAAAATGATGCTGATCCTTTGGCAGTTCAATAATTTCCGCCAGATTCTCAACTACAGATCTGGCCGAGATCTTCATCCCTGCTTTTTCAAAATCCTCCGTGTAAGCATTGTTAAACTCATATCTGTGCCTGTGCCGTTCGGAGGTGAGTTCTTTCTGATAAATCTCAAAAGTTTTGGTCCCTTTTTTAACCATAGCATCCCAACTGCCAAGCCTCATGGTTCCCCCGTAAGCTCTTCTTTTCATAAACTGTTTTTGTTTGGGCATCAGATGGATAACAGGATGTTTGGTTTTAGAATCATTTTCCGTGGTATTGGCATCGGCCCAACCCAGCACATCTCTGGCAAAAGCCACCACAGCAAGCTGCATTCCGTAACATAAACCCAAATAAGGAATTTTATTTTCTCGGGCATAGGAGGCGGCTGTAATCATCCCCTCCGATCCCCGCTCTCCCCAGCCAATGGGCACGATCAACCCGTTTGGTTTACCGATGATTTCCGGACCTTTTGCTTCCACTTGTTCAGCATCCACCCACTTTGTTTTGACCGCAACTCCCAAAGAAAAACAGGCATGGTCAATAGCATCAAATAAAGCGGCATAAGAATCTTTCAGCTGGTAATCTCCGGTGCCAAAATATTTACCCACAATGGCTATCTCAATTTCTTTACTCTTTTTGGCTTTAATTTTCTCAACCAGAGCTTCCCATGCTGACAAATCTGATTTCCTTAACTTTAGTCCCAGTTTTTTAAGGATTTTTTCTTCCATTTCCTGCTTGTGCAAAACCAGGGGGATTTCATAAACCGAGGGCAAATCAGGATTGGAAATAATATCTTCCGGCTTCATGTTGCAAAAAAGAGCAAACCTTTCTCTTCTTCGCTGATCCAAGTATTTTTCTGATCTGGTAATTACAAAATCGGGTTGAATTCCCAAAGAGTTTAAAGTTCGAACAGAAAGCTGGGTCGGCTTGGTTTTGGGCTCGCCAAGATGGGGCGGGGTTGGCACATATGACACATGAATATGCAAAACATCTCCGGGATTTTGCAAAGTCATAATTCTGGAAGCTTCATAGTAAAAAACATTCTGATACTCGCCGGCTGTGCCACCCAGCTCAATAATGACAATGTCTGCTTTTTTGACCCGTCCGGCATTATTGATGCGTTTGATAATCTCATCAGTAATATAGGGAATGGCCTCTACGTCTTCGCCGTTATATTCAAAGCGGCGCTCCCTGTCTATTACTTCCTGATAAATCTGGCCCATGGTGACAAAATTTGGTTTGCCCATATCCTCATCTAAAAACTTTTCATAAGTGCCAATGTCCATGTCCGCTTCGGTGCCGTCTTCGCATAAAAAGGGGTCGCCGTGTTCAATGGGGTTAATAGTTCCGGCATCTAAATTTAAGTAGTTTTCAAATTTAATCGGGGCAATTTTGTAGCCCTGGTTTTTAAGTAAAAAGGCAATTGAAGCGGCAGTTGTCCCCTTGCCAATTCCACTAATCACACCACCACTAACAAAAATATATTTCATAATAAATTCGAAATTCTAATATCGAAATACGAAACAAATTCTAAATTCAAATTATCAAATGTTTTAAACATTAGAATTTTGAACATTTAATATTGTTTCGAATTTAGTGCTTCGTGCTTCGAATTTTAAATTTGGGGGAACTTTTTGAGGCCCTCAATATAATACTAAATATAGGCCTCTTTTGTCAATGAGGAGATTTTGGTTTAGTCCAGGAAGCAAATTTGCAGACCGGCCAGTTTTTGCAGCCGTAAAATGTTTTACCCCTTTTAGTGTGTCTGACTACGATTTCTCCGCCATCTTCCGGACAAATTGCATTTACTTTTTCTTCCAGACTTTCCGTATGCTTGCAATCGGGAAAACCGGAGCAGGCCAGAAATTTGCCAAACCGGCCAATTCTGACTATTAATTCCTTGCCGCATTTGGGGCATTTTTTACCTGCATACTCCAGCGCCACTTTCACCTTTTCCGCTGTTTCTCCTGTTTCTTCCAGCTTTTTCGCAAAAGGCTCGTAAAACTCCCTAATTGTTGGTACCCACTGCCGCTCTCCCCGGGCAATCTCATCCAGACGGTCTTCCATTTGAGCGGTAAATGAATAATCAAAAACATCGGGAAAATATTTAACCAGAAAATCACTCACCGCAAACCCCAAGGCAGTCGGGATAAACTTTTTTTCCTGCTTCTCCACATAAAACCGCTCCTGAATAGTGGATAAAATAGGCGCATAAGTTGAGGGCCGGCCAATCCCCAATTCTTCCAGCTTTTTAATCAAGGAGGCTTCATTGTATCGCGGGGGCGGTTCGGTAAAATGTTGAGTTGGCAAAAGCTTTATTAAATTCAGTTTTTGACCTTCATTAAGCTGCGGCAGCACTTTTTGATCTTCCTCATCTTCTCCTTGATACAATTTTAACCAACCCTCAAACTTGATCACGCTACCTGTAGCCCGAAAAAGGTAGCTGTTGGCTATTATATCTACCGTAGTTTGATCTACCAGCGTCTCACTCATCTGACAGGCCACAAATCTTTTCCAGATCAGCTCATAAAGCTTGACATGATCTCTGGTTAACCCTGCCTCTCCGCCTGCCAGGGAAAGAATGCGGCCGGCATCGGTGGGACGGATGGCCTCATGAGCTTCCTGGGCATTTTTTGATCTGGATTTGTAAAATCTGGGGCTGGGCGGGATGTATTTTTTGCCAAAATTTTGCCCAATGTAATTTCTAACAGCCGTAACTGCTCCGGTTGATAAATTAACCGAATCCGTTCTCATGTAGGTAATCAGTCCATGTTCATAAAGGGCTTGCGAGAGCATCATGGTTTTTTTGGCGGAAAAACCCAGCCGGTTGGAAGATGCCTGCTGCATGGTGGAGGTGGTAAAAGGAGGATAAGGGTAGCGGCGGATTTCTTTTTGAGTAACTTTAGACACCACATAAGAAGCTTTCTCCAGATTTTTAACATGCTCTTTGGCTTCTTTCCCGTTTTTAATATCTGCCTTAAGCGTGGCTATGAAAACATCGGAATTTTTTAGCTCTGCCTCGATCACCCAATACTCCTCCGGCTTAAAAGCTGTAACCTCGCGTTCTCTCTCTACTATTAAACGCAAAGCAACACTTTGAACCCTGCCTGCAGACAACCCTCTTTTCACTTTTTGCCAAAGTAAAGGAGAAAGTTTGTAACCCACCAGCCTGTCCAAAACTCTTCTGGCTTGTTGGGCATCAATCAGCTGCATATCCAAATCTCGGGGTTTTTTAAAAGCCTCTTTTATGGCTTCTTCTGTAATTTCATGGAAAACCACTCTTTTTATGTTTTCATTTTGAACTTTGAACTTTGAACTTTGAACTTTAGAGTTGCGCAGCAACTCGACCAAATGCCATGCTATTGCTTCCCCTTCCCTGTCCGGATCAGTAGCCAGCCAAAGAGTACCGGCCTCTTTTGCCACTTTTTTTAATTCATTAACTCTTTTTCTTTTGTCGCGGGGAATTAGATATTGAGGATCAAAATCATGCTCGATATCAACACCAAGTTCTGATTTTGGCAAATCCCGCACATGACCCATAGAGGCCTCAATTTGATATTGATCCCCCAAAAACCTCTGTAAGGTCCGGGCTTTGGTAGGTGACTCAACAACAACTAAATTATTCATTAAAATCAGAGTCTAACACTTCCGGGTTAACAGAGTCCAGTTCTTTTCCGAGATCAGTTGATGCATCGAATTGAAAAGTTTTAGGGGTGGGAGTTGGGGTTTGTTCAAAGGTTTGTGTTTGGGGATTTACCAGGCTTTTTTCTGCTTTTTCCGGTTTTAAGATTATAAATAATATAATCGCTATAATGATTATAAAAATTATAATAATTATTTTTTTATTCATTTAGTGCCTTTCTGACCTCCGCCTTTGCTCTTAAAATTTTGCCTGCCAAAGTTTGCAAGCTGTAACGTACATCACTTAATGATGTATATTTTTGGGCCCGCTGAAAGGCAATTGCTTCGGCAGCATAGGTAATCCAGTAATCTGCTGATTTTATTTGATTATCTATTCCCCCAAAAGCCACCCGAGTTTCTGTAATGCCTTTTCTGTTCCTTAACTCCTCCATAATAGCAGCCATTTTTACCACATCATCCTCAAACCTATTGCTAACTTTTTGATTTATTTGATCTAAATTTACTTGAGCAAAAATTGTCGCCGGGAAAACAAAAAGCAATAGACTTATCAAAAACCACTTTTTCATCCCCTTACTTTCTGCTTCTATGAGGTCTTTTCCAAAGGATTGGGGCTAAGACAATGACTAAAGCCAAAAAGGCAAATAATATTGTCAGGAAAGAACCTACCTGCTCGCTCATGCCTTACTCCTTCTTGTCTGTTTCCAAAGAGTTGGAGCCACTATTATCGAAATAGTTAACAAAAAAATTGATGAAATTAGATAAAAAGTTTCCAGATATGTCATTTTATTCTTTTTATTAGAACCAAACTCATTATCAACGATGCTAAAGCTATTAATATCCCTCTATTTAATTCTAACATATTTGGCGTATTAACTCCAAACAGATTTGGTAAAACCAAAGTGGCTATTAGCAGTAATGAAAAATTAGCTAGAAACTCTGACAGTCTGTCTAATTGTTTATTGTTTAATTCAGGAAATATATCTATAATTTTCATCACAACAGTTCCGATCCAACCTTAAAGGGTTGTCCCTTTGTTAGTTTATTTTCCAAAATTAGTTTGGAGAGTTTGGATTCAAGGGTATCCTGGATGAGGCGGCGCAAGGGGCGGGCTCCCAAAACAGGATCAAAGCCGCGTTTGCCGAGTTCTGAAACCAGTTGCCCGTCAAATTCCACCAGATAGCCTTTATCTTTGAGTTGTTTCTGCAAAGAATCCAGTTTTAATTTAACTATTTTTTGCAGATCATCCTCGGATAACGGCTTGAAAATAACGACTTCATCAAACCGGTTGACCAGTTCCGGCTTGAAAATTTTTAACAGTTCCTCATTAACCTCTTTATCTATTTGTGTTAAGTTTTTCCCGCCGGCCAATCCTTGAGCAATCGAGAGCGATCCGGCATTCGATGTCGCAATGATAATGGTATTTTCAAAATTGACTGTCCGGCCTGCCCCGTCTGTTAACCTGCCATCCTCCAAAACCTGTAAAAAGAGCGTTAATATTTTTTGGTCGGCTTTTTCAAACTCATCCAATAAAAGCAGAGCATAAGGCCGGTTTCTGACGGCTTCTGTTAACTGTCCCCCTTCTCCTGATGCGCCGATCAGCCGGTTTACAGACTCGGGATTTTGATATTCGGACATGTCAAACCGCAAAAAGGCTCCCTGGGTTTTGAAATACACCTCGGACAAAGTTTTAGCAAGCTCCGTCTTGCCAACTCCGGTGGGACCGACAAAGAGGAATGATCCGATAGGCCGGTTTTCTTCCCGCAGTCCGGTAACAGAGCGGCGCAGAGCATCGGACACTGCCCTAACTGCCTGCTCCTGATCAATTAACCTGGCGTGGATTTCGCTTTCCAAATTTAACAGCCTCCCCTTGTCGGCTGTGCCTATCTCCATCAGAGGTACCTTGACGGATTGAGACATCACTCCTCGCACTATATCTTTAGTCACCCAGCCATTAACCGCCCTGGTTTGAACCTCTTTCAAAATGCTGACCGCCGAATCCGGCAAGACCCGGTCATGGATCAGTTTGGAGGAGAGTTTAACAATCTCCTTTAAAGAAACGGCAGTGATTTTAATTTTATTTTTTCGCTCCAGCGCAATGGCCCGGTCCTGCAAAATCTCCAGGGTTTCCTCCGGGGTGGCCGGAGGGAGCTCCAACTTTCTAAACAGCCTGGCGAAACTGCCGTTTTTTTCCAAAATCCGGGAATAATTTTCCGCCTCGGTGGTAGCCAGAAACTGGAAAGTATCACTCTCAAGATAGGGCAGCAGCAGCGAATATAAATTAAAGCTGGAGCCGGCTTCCCCCAGACCTAAATCGTGAATTTCCTCGATCACAATGATGACATTCTGGGTAAAAGAAACCTCTTCAAAAACGGTTTTCACTCTTTCTGCCAAATCACCCTGGGTTTTGATGCCGGATAAAAGTTTGGTCAAATCCAGCATGACCAGTCTTTTAGTGGACAAGGCATCGGGCGCATCCCCTGCCACAATCTGTTTGGCCAAAAACTTCACCAGAGCAGATTTGCCGCTGCCCGGCGCCCCCACCACCACCACATTGCGGCCGGTAGTTTGAGATAAAATGGAAATAATTTCCTCTACCACCCCGTTTTTTCTTTTAAGATCGGGGAAGCCGTATTTGGCCGCCTCTTTGGTTAAATCCACTCCCACCAAATCCAAAGCCGGGGTAGGCGTGCCCAGCCAGCCCCGGTTAACCCCTTTGAGATGATGCACCGCAAAATCGCTGTCCCAGAGAAAAACCGTCCGCCAGGTGCTTCTTTTCAGGTCAAGATAAAACAGCACATCCTCAAAATCTGCCGGATTTAAGTCCATCCGCAGCAGGATTTGATCAATGTTGGGAATCTCCTTGATGGCGGCCACAAAAAAATGATAGGGGGTAAGATACTCGGCCCCGCTTTTTTTGGCCAGTTCCCAGGCAGAACGCCCCGTCTCTTCTTTGTCGGAAATTTCAAAATTGGGGATATGGCTGATTTGAATTTCCAGATTGGATAAAAGATCTACCACTTCCCTGCCGGATAAAAGCGCACGCATGGTCAAATCATCTTTTTTGACCGTTGAAGCATCCCAGAAAGTAGTTTTATCTACCTGATAAATTTTTTTGTGGGGATGGGTAAAAACGTGAATTACAAATATACCCAATCCTGACAAAAACAACACTCTGCTTGCAAATGGCGGAATATCCAGGACGAAAAGCAAAGGCAGCAACAACCAGTAAATACAAAGCACCATCATTAAGGTAGTGGCCACGGCAAAGGCAAAAAGCCCGATTAAAATTCTGCCCGATCTGAAAATTATGCTCAAACCCCGGCCAACATAACTTGAATCATGAAAAAGGGGGGTAAAAATCAGTTTCACCATCAGCCCAACTGCCAAATCTTCTTCCAGAAAGGAAATCAGATTTTTCCAGGTTCGCAAAAAAACATCAAAACTCTCTACGAACCAGAATTTAATTAAATGGACAGGCAGTGTTAGATATTTCATCGCGCTCTAATTAAATTTCCCTCAAGATCCAGTTCTACAAAATGATGAGCTCTACCCTCCAGATAAGCCGGACACTGATTATGAGGCAAATTATCTGCCTCCTCCCGGGGGTTGTGAACAAGATCTGCCACCCAATCTGTCATCAGGGCATTGGATAAACAGGGCCCTTGAGAAAAATCCTCTTCCTGGGATTTTCGCATCTGATATAAATATTTGGCCTGATTGACGGCCGTGTCAATATCGGTTTTGGTGACTCTCCGGGAGTTTAAACCATAGGTTATCAAAGCGGTCACAGTTACGGCTAACAGGACTATTATTAAAAGCAGCGGCTTGGGCAAGTTTTTCATTAAAACTATTATCTCAAAAAACAAAAGATAATGTAAGTAAGATTTTAAGTTTTATGTTTGATTATTATTCATTTTGTTTTCGATCGGAAACATTTTGATTAGAAATCCACATTGTCCGATTCAATTACTACCACCCAATCCCTTATCCCCATCTTTTTTATGAAATCTCTCAAAACCTGCGTACAATTTTTCTTGGTTATCCACACGCTTTTCTGCAATTTCCTAAAACCCAACCATTTAAGCTTATGCCTTAATAAATCACGGGCTACTCTTCTTTTTTCCGGAATATCCCAGATAACCAATCTCCATTTCCCATCCCATTTTTCATCATTGAGTCTCATCTTTGTCCAAAGAGCTTTATCCCTTCCGTTATCTGTTAACCTAACAATCAATTCCCTATCATCAATTAACTCAACTAAACCATTTTCTCTCAACCGTTTCAAAGCAAGTGCCAGAGCCGATTTCTTCAAAGGTCTGTCCCACCAACCGTAGTGAGCATAAAGATGTGGTTTATTGACAAAATGGTCAAACCTGATATATCCATCTATGGATTTCTCAAGCGTGAGAAGAAGAAAGTTAGTTAAACTTTTTTTAGTTCCCATATAATCATTTTATTCACGATCGGAAACAATTTGTCAAGGATTTACTCTCCCAAAGTTTTACCAGACTCTGTGGCAGGAGTGTAAACATCTTGTATTAATTTATTTTTATCAGGAGAAAAAAACCAGCGGAAAGTTTCCTTTATCACCGGAGCTGCCACGGATGAACCTTCTCCTCCCCCCTCAATTAACACTGTCATGGCAATTTTGGGATCGTCGGCCGGAGCATAGGCAGTGTACCAGGCATGGGTCCTGCCCTTCGGATCTCCATATTCTGCCGTTCCGGTTTTGCCGGCTGTTTGAATGGGAAAAGTAAAAAACGGCCAGGCAGTACCCCCTGCTTTGGTTACCTGCGTCAAACCCTGTTTGATGGGATTAAGCTGCTCCGGGGAAATAACATCTTTCACCAGAACCTCTTTTTTCAAAGATTGCAACAGTCTTGGTTGAAAAATTACCCCATTGTTGGCCACAAATGAGGTTATGTTTAAAATTTGCAAAGGAGTTGTCAAAATAAAACCCTGGCCAATGGAAAGATGCAGAGTGTCTCCCGGATACCAAATCTCTCCTTTGTTTTGCAGTTTCCAGGTTCCGTCCGGCACCAGACCAGTAACTTCTGCGGGAATATCTATGCCTACTTTTTCTCCCAAACGCAGCTTCCTGGCCCAGGAAATTAAAGGATCCAGGCCTACAATTTGAGCCGCCCGATAAAAATAAGTGTCTGTGGAACGCTTGAGGGCCTTGACCAGATTAACCTGACCTTCGGTTTTACCGTATTGATTAAAGTACCAGTTGGAAAATCTGAAAGCGCCCAGATAAATTTCACCGGTGTCAAAAAATTCTGTTTGGGAAGTAATCTTGCCGCTTGTGAGAAGGGCAATGGCGGAGATGATTTTAAAAGTTGAACCCGGAGGATAGACGCCGGCAATGGCCCGGTTTAAAATCGGGGCATCGGGCTGATCTAAAATCTCCCTGATTTGAGCTTCATCCTGCAATTTGGTAAAAACATTGGGGTCAAAAGAGGGCAAAGACACCAAAGCCAGTATTTGACCCGAAGCAGGATCCTGGACAATGACTGCGCCGCAACAGCTGCCTGCCTTTTGCGCTGCTAAAGAAAGTTCCTCAAAAACTTTCTCCTGCAGGGAGGCATTAATGTTTAAATAAATGTTTTGCCCCGGGCTTGGCGCCTGTTTACGAAGCGTCCGCAGCTTATTATTCTGGGAATCCACTTCAATAATCTCTCCGCCGTCTTTGCCCCGGAGAACCGACTCGTATTGAGCCTCAATGCCGGAAAGGCCAACTCTATCCCCGATTCTGTAATCGGCAAATTTGGCATCTTTGAGCACTTCTTCCGAAATCTCTCCCACATAGCCTAAGACGTGAGCCAGTTTTTCCCCGTAAGGGTAAGTCCGGACATTATCCACTTCCAGTCTCGCCTCTGGCGGAGCATTTTTTACCTCCAGCTCCAGGGCCTCTTCACGAGTAACCAGTCTTGCTTTTTTGGTATCGGGGTCAAACAGGCGAAAGGCCGGGGAATTGGCTGCCAGAATTTTATTGTTTCGATCATAAATTACACCTCTGGGAGCATGGATAATTTTAACTTGAATGCGGTTTCCATCAGCCAGGTTTCTGTTCACGCTACCCCTGACTATTTGCAGGGACACAAGCCGCAAAAGTACAATGAAAAAGGAAACCAGAGTCAAAATTAAAAAAGCAACTGTGATCCAGGGGCTTTTGTCAAAATCCAAAGTATCAGGATTAAAATTAGGCAGCAGACGATCTTTCCAGTTTGATGCCGTATCAGGTGACAGGCGTTTTTTTCTCATATGCGCAGTTTAATTTCTTTGGCGGGAATAAATCTTTCCTCCCAAATCTTTAAGGAATAAAAAACAGGCAAAGCTACAAAAGCCGCCCAAAGAGCGCTTGATAAACCGCTGTCAGCCAGCACCAAAATAAAAGTTAAAGGCCATATCAAAAAGGGGTGTCCGGCCAGACGCGACTTTGACAAAACATGGATGATCTGCATAAATACCAAATAAACAAGGCTTTTTTCTCCCAAAGGGGTCAGTGTTAAATGAGAAATTAGCAGCCCGAAGAAAAAGGCCAGATACAGATTGGATTTTTGCGCCTTAAGATATGCCCTGCAAATTAAAATTATTAAAACTAAATTTAACGGCAAAACAGAAGCCTGAAGAAAAGATGCTATAAAAAGTAGGATAACTAAAATTTTCATAAATCTCCCATCACAAATACCAGATCCAGATCCCTTAAACTAAAAACCGGCTCCACTTTGGCCTGTTTGAAAACTTCATTTTCCCGCTCCATCACCTGCTTGACTCTTCCCAAAATCAAACCCCTGGGCAAATATCCTTCAGTGCCCTCGCTGTAAACCAAATCTCCTACCTGAATTTGTTCCTCATGCAGGATCTTGTCAAACAGAAAATCCGTACCAAACTGGCCTACTAAAACCCCTCTTGCTTTGCCGGAAAGTCCCTGGGAAAAAGCAGCTACTTTGGAATCAGGGTCGGATAAAAGCCGGATATTGGCGGCTTGGGCTGAAATCTCTACTACTTTGCCGATAAAGTTATCCTTAAAAACCACGGCCTGGCCGGCTTTAATACCGTCGTCTTCTCCTTTATCAATCCTTAAATACCGGAAAAGGCCAGTTGGCCGCGCAGGTATTAAATTGTAGATTTTGGGGTCAAGATATTGCTCCTGGGCAACAAGGGCTTCAGTTTCAGCCAGTTTTTTCCGCAAGAGAGCATTTTCCGATAAAAGGTCACCCATTTGTTCTTTTAAAGCCTTGTTTTCCCGGGCAGCCTGCCGGGCTTCAAAAATAAACTCAAATTGCCGCCCGATTTGCTGTCTGGTGGAATAAAGACCAAAAGAAATGGGATTTGTTACATAAAAAAGAGGTCTCTTGATAAAATCCAGAAAATGGAGGCTATCCAGAGAAAAAATCAGCAAACTTAAAAAAAGCAGGGTTAAAAAAAGCCTTAAATTGGGGATAGCTTTTATCACGCCTCACAATATACCAAATTTCGCCGGATAATCCTAGACTATTTCTTAAAAAAGTTCCAGGTCTTTAATGTTTTGAAAATCTTTTTTATCAAGAGTAAAAAACCGGGCGCCATTGATAATAGCGGTGGCGGCAATGGCCACATCGGCAAATGAAACAGGCCTTTTCTGGTCTCTATCTATTTCTCCTGCCATCCTTGCTACCTCCCAAGTGTACGGTAAAACTCTAAACGGAGCCAAAATTGCCAAAATCTGCTTTAAAATCTCTTCATCTTTGGTGCTTTGACCCGCAAAAAGCTCCTGAATAGTAATCATCGAAATAGCTATTTCATCTAACTTAACCGTATGAAGTAATTTGCTTAACAAAGAATCTCTGGAGGCATGTTGACGTAAATGGTCAATAATTATATTAGTATCCAGAATTACCATACTGCTTTCCTTTTCGCAGAAGCTCTAAGTTCAATCTTTCTTCTTAGTCTGTCATTTTTATAATACGGCTTTGAACCTAAAATGCCTTGAGTTTTTTTCAGCAATTCTAAATACGCACCCTGATTATCATCACCTTCTGATTTGATTAACACCCCTTCAATGGGATAAATATAAATTCCTTCCCCTCGTGGAACAATTTGCAAGAGGGTATCCTGGGTAATTCCCAGATTGTCTCTTAACTTTTTGGGGATCACTATCTGCCCTTTGGCATTTGATTCGGTAAAAAATCCTACTTTCATACTAGTAATATTTTACTACAATTTAAGGAAGTTGTCAAGTACCTCGGGCTGTAGTAGAATGAATTTATGGCTAAAAGCTTTTTGGGTAAATTAAAAGCTAAATGGGATGAGGGGAAATTTGTTTGTGTGGGGCTGGATCAGGGGAGTTTCACATTTGACAAAAAAATCATTGACCAGACTTTTGATTTAGTCTGCAGCTATAAACCCAACGCGGCTTTTTATAAAGAGGCAGAGTTGCAAAAAACCGTTGATTATATTAAAGCAAATCACCCGGATATTCCCATAATTTTAGATGCCAAGCGCGGAGACGTGGAAAATACCAACAAGGCTTATGTTAAGGCTATTTTTGATGATCTGGGGGCAGACGCGGTCACGGTTAATCCGTATCTGGGCGGAAAATCTCTTCAGCCATTTTTGGATCGGGCGGATAAAGGAATTTTTGTTTTGGTTAAAACTTCCAATCCGGGAGCAGGAGAATTCCAGGACCTTATTTTTAAGATTATTGCAGAACATGTTGTTACCTGGAATAAAAATGGAAATTTAGCAGTTGTAGCAGGCGCAACTTATCCAAAAGAACTGAAAAAAGTCAGGGAAATTGTCGGCGATATGCCAATTCTTATTCCGGGAATAGGGGCTCAAGGAGGAGATTTGAAAGAAACAGTCAAAGCAGGCGTAAATAGTCAGGGGCAGGGAATAATTATCAACTCTTCCCGCGGCATTATTTTTGCTCCTAACCCAAAAGAGGCTGCTTTAAGTTTGGATCATAAGATAAAGGAGGCATTAAAATGAATATTGCCCAACAGGTTGCCAGAATGCTTTTAAGAATTAAAGCAGTCACTCTATCCCCTAAAACCCCATATAAATTTGTTTCCGGCATGTATTCCCCGATTTATACTGACAACAGACTTTTGATGGGATACCCCTTAAAAAGAAAAGAAATCACAGGTTTTATGGCTAATTTAATGAAGGAGAAAGGGCTTGCTCCGGAGATAATTGCCGGCACCTCCACTGCCGGAATTCCTCCGGCCGCCTGGCTGGCAGAACTGCTTGAGCTGCCCATGATTTATGTCCGGGGTAACACCAAAGATCACGGCAAAGGCAGACAAGTGGAAGGTGTAATGAAAAAAGGAGCCAAAGTCTTGCTGATTGAGGATTTAATCACCACCGGCAAAAGCTCTCTTGCGGCAATTGATGCCATCAGAGCCGAAGGAGGACAAGTTAATACATGTCTCGCTTTTTTGGATTATGGATTTAAAGAAGCAAAAGAGAAATATCAGGGAAAAAAAGTCACTCTTTATACTTTAACTTCGTTTGAAGAATTGGTTAATACGGCTGTAGAAATGGGTCTTTTGCAGGAAAATGAAAAAGAAGTGGTGTTGGGCTGGCAAAAAGATCCCTGGGCCTGGACTGCCAAATTCAAACCGGAGCAGGTCAGAAGCGTTGACTACTCATGATTACTCTTCCGGGACTTATTGATACGCATGTACACCTTAGAGAACCCGGGGCTACGCACAAAGAGGATTTTGAAACAGGCACTTCAGCCGCCGTAGCCGGAGGCTACACCACTGTCCTGGACATGCCCAATAATCCCGAGCCGACGATTACCCCGGGGGCTCTCCAGCGCAAAATTAACCTCGCGACGAAACGAATTTACTCCGATGTTGGGTTCCATTTTGGGGCAACCATAAATTCCAGCCAATATTTTCAGCAGATTAAAGATAAGGTTTTTGGATTAAAAGTTTATATGAATCACACCACAGGCACTTTACTTCAGGAAGATCCAAAAATCCTGCAAATTATTTTTGAAAAATGGCCAAAAGATAAGGTTTTAATGGTACATGCCGAAGGAGAAACTTTACAAAAAGCAATAGATCTGGCGCGCAAAAATAACAACAAATTACACGTTTGCCATGTGAGCTTAGCAAGTGAGATTAGATTGATACAACAAGCAAAAGTACAAGGATTGAGTATAAGTTGTGAGGTAACCGCACATCATCTTTTTTTAACTAAAAATGATGCAAAAAGACTGGGTGTGTTTGGCATGATGAGGCCACCGCTTGAAAATCCGGATGTCTTATGGAAGGCAATAGCAGACAGAACAATTGACATGATTGCTTCTGACCATGCTCCTCATACCAAAGAAGAAAAATTGGGACCAAACCCACCAAATGGGGTTCCAGGCCTGGAAACTACCCTCCCCCTGCTCTTAACAGCAGCGTATGAAGGCAAACTGACCATAGAAGATATCATCCGCCTCTGCCACACCAATCCTGCTAAAATCTTTAATATTCCTGTTCAAAAAGATACTTTTGTTGAAATTGATCCAACTATCCGCTATACGCTATACGCTAGACGCTTGTATACCAAATGCAAATGGACCCCATTTCAAGGGAAAAGGGTAAAGGGTAAAGTAAAAAGGGTAGTCTTGCGCGGACAAACAATTTTTAAAGATGGAGAAATTATAGGAAATCCAAGAGGCAAAGTTATTTCTCCACTTTAATTATCTTTCTTAAAATATTCCGGGAATGTCCAGGAAAGTGTTTTGGGGTGAATAATACCAATACCTTGATATTTTTTCAATTTTATTAAATCCTGATCAAGGGTAACTATCAAATCTGCATCTCCAGATATGGCACATTCCAAAATTTTATTATCTTCAGGATCTCTTGTGATGACATTTACCCTCTCTGTAGGTTCTACTATTTCAGCAATTTTTCTAATTTTCCTTAAGAAAAATTCAATTCTTTCTTTTGACCAATGAAATTTTTCCCGAAGTTTTTGTTCTAGTTCAAGAAATATTTCCTCTGAAGCAATTAATTCAAACTGCGGATTTTCAACTAACTCCTCTAAAATATCCTCTGTTAACTCACCCTGAAGGGCTGCTCCAATATAAACATTGGTATCTAAAACAATCCTCATCCGGCAATTCTCTCGACATCATCATACGTTCGTATATTCATCTTACGGGCGGTTTCCCTTCCCCAAGCACTGATTTTTGCCCAATCTCTCTTAAACTCATAAACGCGGAAAGCTTCCCGCAACAGCTCGCTTATGGTTCTATCCTCTTCTTTGGCCAATTTTTCAACCCGTTTGGCCATAGCAGGAGGCATGGAAATGTTAATTATACTTCTTTGTATTTGCATATGTAACAAATTGTATTACAATAAAGATAATTTGTCAAGTGGATGTTCATAGTGTATGATTACCAAGATGAAATTAGCTGATCCAAAAAGTTTTGTTGCCAAAAACCAGCCTGTTTTTGTTTATGATATCCATAAATCCTGGGAACAGAATATAAAAGAGGGACCAATATGGAAATCGGGCAAGTTTCCTCCCCTGCCTCAAGAAAAAAAATATCAATTCCTGGGCCAAAGGCTCGTCTCCCCTATTGCCATTTCTGCCGGCCCTGCTTCTACCAAAATCTGGACTGATTTTTATTTCAAAATGGGCTATGGCCTGGTTTTTGAAAAAACCAGAAGAACAATCCCGCGAAAATCAAATACTGCCCCCAATATAGCCATTGTCAAACTGGATCATTCCATTGCCAGAGAAAACTTAAATCAAAAGCTGGAAGCTACCATGGAAGATTCAGATTGGGAAAAATATCAGTGCATGACCAATTCTTTTGGTAATCCTTCTCCGACCATGGAAGTCTGGACCAAAGAACTAATAGAACAAAAAAAGGGAGTGGGTGAGGGCCAGCTTTTGGGATGTTCTGTTACAGCCACACTTCATAGTGGCGCCACCATGGAAGATGCGGCGCTGGATTTGTTGATGGCCGGGACAGCTGCAGCCATTTCCGGAGCTCAAGTTCTGGAATTTAATCTGGCCTGCCCCAATGTGACGGAGAATAGCGTTGAGGGTGAGATGTTTCAGGATGAAAAACTGGTAGCCTGTATTTTAAGAGAATTTAAGAAAAGATTTTCTGCTCTCCCCTGCGGATTTAAATTTGGAATTTACAAATCAAAACAGCAGATGAAAAAAGTGTTTGTGGCTGCAGGAGAAAACCTGGACTATGTTTCAGGAATAAATGCGATAGCCATGACGGTTTTGGGTGAAAAAGGAGAAGAGATTTTGCCCGGCAGAAAAATTTCCGGAGTTTGCGGCAGGGCAGATCAGATTATCGCCCTGGAGCACATTAAATGGGCGGATGAAATTAGAAAAGAAGAAGGGTTAAAATATGAGATTTTGGGCGGAGGCGGGATCATTACGCCTGCAGATGTGGACAGATACTTAAAAGCCGGCGCAGACATGGTCCAAATAGCTGCCGCAGCCCTGTCCGATCCCCTTCTGGCCTACAAATACAGGCTATTTTATGGTAAAATATAAGCAGAGGTTATGAAAAAGCTACCCATTTTTTTAAAACAATACTTTTGGGATGTGGATTTTGCAAAAATTGATGAAAATCAAAGCGCGCCCTATGTTGTACACAGAATTTTAGACAAAGGGAATGATAAAGCCAT
>JACPEZ010000007.1 GCA_016183225.1 Candidatus Daviesbacteria bacterium | reverse complement strand
GCGCTTTCCCATTTGCCGTATTTGGGGATAATTTCTACCAGAGATGGAGCAACCAGTATCAAAAAGGCAAGGGATGGAAAAACCAGCAGACAAATGAAAAAGATTGATTTTGACAAAGCTAAGGAAAGCTCTTTTTTATTATCCTGCAACCGGGAAAAAGCGGGGAACGTCACTTTGATAACCTGATCCATAAAAAAACGCAAGGGGGCAAAGGCCCATTTTTGCGCCCACCCCAAAAGACCTATCCCCGAGGATCCTAAAATACCTCCCAGAAAAAGGGTCATTCCGTCATCTTTGATCATAGCCAGAAAGCTGTTAGCCTGATAAGGAATGCCAAATTTCAGCAAAGATTTAAGCGAAGGAATCGAAAATGCCAACCCGGGAATCCAGGGCGAAATCGCGTAAGTTGAAATAAGTCCAGTCACTCCCCGCAGTATGACGGCTATACTAAAACTGGTCACTCCAAAACCCTGCCAGGCCAGATATACTGCCGCTATATTAAATACCAAAACTTCTAAAATCTGGGGGATAACATATTTATTAAACTCCAGTTTTCTCTCCAGTAATACGGTCGGTATAGTTTTAAGCGACGAAAGAAAAAACGAAAAAGCCAAAGCCCACAGAAGATAAACCGCGCTTTCGTCAAAATGATAAAAGTTTTTTAAAAAAGGGGTCAGTATTAAAACAATTATCAGCAAAGAGACGACCAACAGTTGCTGCAGGGTAAAAATAGTCCGCAGTTCAATATCCGTCAGTTTATCTTTTTTTTGAATTAAGCTGGCCGCAAAACCAATGTCGCCGAAATAAGCTAAAAAACTTACCACTGCGGAGACAACGAAAAATACCCCATACTGCGCAGGCTCCAGAAAAACAGTCAAAAGCGCCACTGACAAAAAAGATACCGCTTGGATTAAAAAATTTCTCCCTGTCAATATGGCGGCGCCCCTGAGGGCTCTTTGCTTAATAGTATCTAAAGGTAACTCTTGAGGATCCATATTCAGCTAATCCCTTTTCTGTAATATAAAATCCATTTTCGAACCGCTCGGAAGTGAACCAAAAATAACAGGGCTGTTACTCCCAGTCCTAAAATTGTGACAAAATTGGCAACTGTACGAACCGGCGTATCAAAAAGCCTTCCCTCAATCTGATGGGAGCCTTTTCCCAAAATAATTGTCATTAACCCTAAAGTATTATCTTTATACTCTATTGGCGCCTCCTTATCGTCAACCGTAATCTTCCAGTCGGGAAAATAGTATTGGGAAATACGGATAATCGAATGCGAGGTAACTTCCGCTTTAAACTTAAACCAGTTGGTGCCCTGCTGAAAATTCGTGATTTGAGTTTCTCCGGTTAAAATTTGATATCTTTCCCGGGCCAGCTCGGCAGGCGGCTCTTTGGCAAAAATGGGCAAGTAGTCAAAAATAGATCTTTTAATCTGTTTATCCCAGCGATCCCCCGAAAGAAGCTCCTGATCTGTTACATTAATAAATTTCTCCGGCTTAAAATAGAAAAAATTTATAAGGACAACTGCCGCCATCATGGAAATAATAATTTTTTTGCTTTTTAACAGGGCGGCGCTTCCCGCTATAAAGGAAATAAAGAAAATCACAAGGAGTAAAAATCTCCAGGGAAACTGCAGAAACTTCAAGGGTTCTATCGTCTTCCATATAAATTCCGCTCTGGGGTTAATCATGAAACCGGCAAAAGAAATAACAAGCGATGAAAAAATAATGATCAAACTTAAATCTTTCCGGGATGCCCAAAACCTTCTGGCCATGTAAAGGGCCAGAGCCCAACCCAAAAGATGTATCCAGCCGATCTGATAAGACATGCCGTCTTTTTCTCCTCCGGGCACTTCCCTAATGGAAGATCCGTATCCCCATGATCGCTCCAGCAGCTTCTTAAATCCTTTAAAATGTTCCGTATAAGAAAAGTAGCCGTAGGTGGTGGTGTCAACATGCACCAGATTTTTTTCCACTACCATTGGCAAAAGATAAAAAGAAGCTGTCGCTAAACTCAAAAAAATAGCTAAAAAAGAAGAGAGAATAAATTTTTTAACTCCTTGACTTTGGATCAAAATCCAAGCTAATACCACCGGCAGAAAAAGCATGGCTGACAAGTTATGGGAGAGAAAAAGCGCTGCCAGAGCAAGAGAGGTCAGGCCCAAATTAAACAAATTAACTTTTTCTTTTAATCTGACCAGACTCCACAAAATAACGGGAAAAGCCGTTATAGCCCACAACTCTCCCATGGCTCCCCTGACATATAAGTCCAGGGCGTGATAGGGCGCAAAACTATAAAAGACTCCTGAAAGAGCGCCTCCCCATCTACCCCAAAATTTTCCGGCCAAAAGAAACATTCCCAGATATGCGCCAATGAAAGAAGCGGCAAACATAATCTTGACAGAAAAAATCAGGTTATTCGTTACTAAATTGACAATCTCGCCAAAGTAATACGGGAGGGGAGCATAATAATTAAATAAGGGATAGCCGTACAAACCGCCCAAATCCGGCACCCACCGGCAGGGCAGTTGTCCATCCTTAAAACATTTATCCATCTGATGTAGTCGGATGACTTGCACATCGTCATGATGGGAGAAAAAAGGAGCCCAAACAAGCGGCCACAAAAGCGACAGGGTTAGTATTAAACCAATGATAAATTCTTTATGCGATTTTATGAAATTTAACATAGAAACCTAAAACCAGTAAAAAACTTATTAAACTAATAACATTACCCACCATTCTAACAGGAGTATTTTTTAATGCCAAATCTATTTGATATTCTCCCGGAGGAAGCTTAAAAGTAATCAGTCCCTGCAAAGAAGGTTCTGATAAATTTATTCTCTCGCCCCCGGCTTTAACTTCCCAGCCCGGAAAATAAGTAATCGGCACCTCTATTTCGCTTTCTGATAAAACCGTAATTTCTCCGACAGCTCTGCCGGTCTTTTTCTCAAAGCTTGAAACTTCGATCTCTCCACTATTTGCTCTGGGGGTCGGGAAATACTCTACCCGGTCAAACTTAACCCAGATGGGGAAATAATCTTTGGTTAAATCCATTCCCCGATGCATACTGTCTGCATTTAAAAATTTATCAAAAAAAGAATCTTCCACAAAATTACGGGGTTGAAAAAATTGAATATTCAAACCAATAGTAAGAATAAATAAAGCTGCATAGAATAATTTATTTTTAAGATGTTCTGCTAAGACTCCTCCTAAAATTGAAACGATAAAAATTGAAATTGCCAGAAATCTCCAGGGAAATTGAATAAAGGCCATGAGGGGGATAGCCTCCCACACAAAAGCGGATTTGTTATGTTGCAAAAAAATGGAGAGGAAAAATAAAAAAAATAAAAATCCAGGAAAGATCAGTAATTTTTTATTTTGCCTTAAGATAAAGCCTAACCCTAAAGACAATATTAAAATTAACCAGTTAACCAAACCCACCTGAAACGACATATCATCTATTGGTCCCCAAAGCGATGCTCCATACCCCCAAACGGGTGAAAAAAACTGATAAAAGGCCACAAAATGGGCCCTGAAATCAAAATAGCCCACCAATAGATATTTAGTCTGGATAAATTCCCGCTCAAATATGGCCGGTAGCAGAAAAAATGAAGCAAGACCCGCAGACAAAATGATTGCTCCTAAAAAAGGAAATATTAATTTTAAATTTGCTCGTTGCCAAATCAAATATCCCAGCCAGGCAGTAAAAAAGGGTAAAAAGATTAAGGTTGTCACATTATGAGTCAAAAACAATCCTGCCAGTGACAGAGAAAGAAAAGAAAGTCTCGGCCAGCTTACTTTTTGAGAAAGCAGTAAAGCCGTATAAAAAATCAGCGGAAAAAAAATAAAGGCAAACGCCTCTGACAGGGCGCCTCTGACATAAAGATCAACCGCCCGATAGGGAGCCCAGACGTAAAGAGCCGCTGCCAAAAAAGCGGCTCTGCCACTAAAAAGCTGGCGGCAAAAAATATACATGGTAATGGCGGATAAAAAGCTTGATAAAATAAAAAGTATTTTGGCCACCCAAATATAATTAAAACCAAAAAGTTTTATCATTGCCCCCAAATAATAGGGTAAAGGAGCATAAAAGTTAAAAAGCGGCTCGCCAAAACGCAGATCCGGAGCCCAGCGAACCGGAAAATGCCCGTCAGACAGGGCAGTACTCATCTGCTGCAAGCGGGCAATAAAAATATGATCCTGCGTATAAAAAAATTGGCTGTTAAAAAAAGGCAAAAGCGAAAGAATAGTTATTGAAGCTAAAACAAAAAAAGTTTTTTTCATCTGATTTGATATAACACAGTGGCATCGGATCCAATCTTGGGAAATTCTTTAATTAATATAACTCCTCCGATATTTTCCAGACTGCTTCTGTTCCCCACAAAGTAAGTCTGGTGCCCGAGCGCCGCTTCTTTGAGTTTAGCCGATATGGTGGCTGTTGAGGGAACAACCGCAATGCCGGCTTTATCAAGATAAATGTAAAGCCCGTCCGGCAAAGTCCCGAAAAATCCCTCTGTCCCTACCACCACCTGCCTGCCGGCAGGCAGGCCTTTCTTTTGCTCGATTAAAAACCGGGCAATTTCCTTAAATCCGTAGCCGGCTGTCCACTGTTCAAAATAACCTTTTCTTTCTTCTTGAGGTAAGGAGTTCGGTGGAGGATTTGTCAAAAGCTGGTAATTAAATTGAAGCGGCAAAATTATCAAAAGTACCACAAGTATCACAGGTTTTATTTTCTGCGATATTTTCTCTGCCCCAAATCCTGCCAAAATTAAAAAAAGCGGGATAGAAGGTAATAAGTATCTGGCAGTAAAAGTTCTCAAAAAAGCCATGCTCAAAAGCAAAGGCAGCAGCATCCAAAGCAAAACCACCCAGCCCAATCTGTTTTTTCCCCTGATTATCCCTATGAACCCCGCGATTAGTATTGGCCAGGTTAAAAGCTTGGGGAACCAGTCGGCCATATCCCGCAAATGAGGTATAAAAGGATCCAGAGGCCGCCCGATCAGTTCAAGAGGCGAGAAAATATAATCTGCATTTCTGGAAGATAAAAGGTGAAAATTCGGACCTAATCGGAGGGCGTTGTACGCAGCCAAAGCAATTAGTATTGCCACTGCCCAAAATAAAAACAATTTTAAAAGAGCAACTTTATCCTTTTTTATTCTTTTGAAAACGAGTATGGTTACGGGCAAAAGCAGCAGATTTAAAACAGCCGGAGTTTTGGTCAGCCATCCGCCTCCCAGAATAAATCCCAGAATAAATGCCAAATCCAATCTCACTTTTTGAGCCAGCCAAATTGCAAAATAAACCGACCAGACGGTAAAAGCAGACAGCATGGAATCCGTAAGAGCCATCCGGTCAAAAAAGACCGTGTAAGGAACAATCACATAAAGTAAACCTGCCCACAGGGCTACCCGAACATTAAATATCTTCCAAGATAAAACAAAAACTCCCAAGAAAGTTGTGAAACCGGACACAACAGAGAGAAATCTTCCCGCAAAAAGAGGATCTTCAAAAATTTTAAACAGGGGAATCATGGTCCACATAAATAGGGGAGTCTTACCGTCGGATAAGGGTAAAAAGCGCAAGGTGGGTTCGGATCTCATCACCTGGGCCCATCTGATATAGATAGCCTCGTCTGCAAAAATCGGCTGCAAAGTTAAATTGGGCAGCCGCAAAGCAAAATAGGCTATTACTAAAATCAAAAGAAGCGCCAGCTTAAACTTATGCTTGACAATTAATTTCACTATACCATTGTACTTCCCTATCCCCGACTCGGCAAGTTTCAGCTATCTCAATATGATGTCATTCTTCAAAAACCATTCTTTTGTATATTTTTCTCGTGAGTTCAACATCCCTTTCACAATAAGTGCAGATTTCTTTAATGCGCCCGTCTTTAAAGGCCTGCGCCACATCCTTACCTTCAATCCCTCCGTCTTTTGAGGTAGGAAGCCCTAGTATCTTTGCAAGTGTATCAAGAGAAATAGAGGCAGTCATATTCCACTTTTTCCACTCGTGCATGATGTCATATATAGGATCATTTCTGTATCTTGCAAAGTTTAAATCTCTTGTGGGTTTTACCTTTAAAACTATGGAACGCTGATAAATAAAACGCAGGTCAAACTCCATAATATTAAAGCCGATAAATAAATTCATATCTTTTACAATTCCCCAAAACTTTTTAAGTATTTCAGTCTCATTTCCGCTTAATATCTTAACCGATCCATCATTTATTGCATATGAAATACAGGCAATCTGACCAAACCCTCCATCAAAAGAAGTTTGGGCTAAATATTTTTCAAAGTCTTTTTCTACCTTTGAATTTCTTTCTGTATATTTAAGGTGTATTCCACGCAGAAGTTCATGGTTGTTCTCGTGAGCAGGGATTGTTTCTATATCTAAAAAAATTTTATTCATATAAATTGCGTTTCCGCTTTGGATTGTAATATTGTGGCATATTATTTCAATTTCTTTATTGATGAACTTCCAACAAGCGACTGCATTTGTGCAATAGCAATCTGGTTTAACTGCGTTAAGCGCTCGCTTTGAGGTAATCCACGACGGATAAGTTCGGCGTTTATGCCTTCCAAATTTGCCAATACCACCAGTTGAGTCACATCTGCGTAGTCGCGGATATTGCCGTCTGAATTGGAATTTTTATCCCTCCAATCTTTTGCAGTTTTACCGAATAAAGCCACATTCAAGATATCTGCTTCTGAGGCATAAATAACTTTGGCCTGATTTTTAGTAACTGACCGAGGGATTAAGTTTTCTTTAATGGAGTCAGTATGGATAAGATAATTAATTTTTGTTAGTTGGCGCTTAACATCCCAACCCAAAGCTAATCTTTCATTTTCTTCTTCTTTAAGTCGCTGAAACTCCTTAATAAGAAACAGTTTGAACTCGGCACTTATCCAAGAAGCAAATTCAAAAGCAATATCTTTGTGAGCAAAAGTGCCGCCACCATACCTACCTGATTTTGCAATAATACCAATGGCGTTAACAGAAAATATCCATCTTTTAGGAGTAAGCGAAAAGCTATTTAATCCCGCATTTTTTCTTAACCCATCGAATTCGATGGGTTTAAAATTTGGGTTGTTGATTTGTTCCCAAATACCCAAGAACTCTATGGTATCTCTGTTCCTCATCCAATTTTGGATGATATAATCAGTTCGCTCTTTATCTTTATATCGGGCAATATCAGTTAACGAAATGTAGTCTATTGCATTTTGCTTGAAGGTATAAACCTTGATCCCTTTGGCAATAATTTTCTTCATATCTTAACTTTCCTCATATTTTCTTCCCATATTAAAGCACAACAACAGCTGCTAAAATAAAATCAGTCATATTTGCCTCTTAAATCATTTATTCTGATTCTAAACATGTCATAAATTGCAGCCACGGCATCTTTGATAACCTGAACTCTTTCCGTATCCACATATTTCCATTCCACCTCTACTTCGGCAATTTTATAGCCATATTTTTGGGCCAGATATAAAAGCTCCACATCAAATCCGGCATTGACCGCTCCGCCCTTAAAATGCACCACTCCCCACTCCCCCTTAATTTTAGGAATAATTTTAGCAATTGATTTTTGATTAAAGGCTTTAAAGCCGCATTGGGTATCAACAAAAGGCAGATCCAATATCACTCCTCTCAAAACTCCAAAAGCCCAAGCTGCTAATTTTCTAACTATTGGCGCCCCTGCCCTGCCATGGCGAGAACCAATTACTATGTCATGATCTTTAAATTCCGGTAAAAATTTATCCAGTTGATTAATAGGAGTAGCCTGATCCATATCAGTAAAAAGAATTATTTCGCCTTCTGCTTTCAACATCCCTGTCATCACCGCCATGGCTTTCCCACCATGTTTATTCTCTACCAATCTAATTTTTTTATTTTTGGAGATTGCTTTTTGAACAAGCTCTTTTGTCTGATCCTGTGACCCATCATCAACAATTATTACCTCGTAATCTACATTAAGTTTTTCCAGATAATCTCTTACCTCATCCAAGACCCCTTTTTGCAAATTTCTTACCTCATTATATGCCGGAATGACAACTGATAATTTCATTGAGGCTCCTTCGGATTATGCACTAACTTATATATTTTAACCCCTGCAAAATCCCATTCTTTGTCAACTAAGGTCCAGCCAAAAGCGGCAATCTCGTGTTTGGGGCTGTAAATTGGCTCGCATACTTCATCCTCGCAAACTACAAAAAGTTGTTCGGTTTTCTCAAATGGTAATTTTTTTGGTTCGTACCCGTAAACTTCCAGATAAAACTGATAAGCAGAATCATAATTATTTTTGGCCAAAAGAGCAAAATTAAAATCTTGCCCCCCGGCTTTATTAATGACAAATTCGGCTATTTCTTGAGTTCTTTTTAATTGATTATTGGGAGAATTAAACAAGGGATTTTTTTGCAAATTTACAATAGTAATGATTATTACCAAACCCGCAATAGCCCATTTAAATTTTCTTAAAGCCAGTAAAGATCCCAAAAGAAGATATGGAGCGGGATTTAAAAATCCCGGGTAATGATCATAAATATCATTTTGGTAAAAAGATAGCCCCAGCAGACCAACTACTACCCAAACTGCTAAAATAACCTTCCTTTTGATAAACCAATAAATTAAAAGCGCCAAAACAGTCAAAGACAAAAAAGCCGAAAGAAGAATATTCTCCCCTGCCATATATCTGCCAATCAAAACATTGTTATAAATTTCCGGAATTCTGCCAATGTTGGAAAATAGATTGATGCCTACTGCCTCACCTTTACCAAAAAGCGCGGTTACCGCCTTGTAATTTAAAAAGTTATGCCGGATGTCAAACCAAAAAAGAGGAGACATAACCAGCAAAAAAGCTCCCAAGCCAAGCAATGTCCCTTTTAGAAAATTTTTCTTTTTTTCCTGTATGACCTGATAAAGCCAAAGTGTCACAATAACCGGTATCAGCACAAGAGCAAGATAGTGCATCTGTAAAGCAGCTCCCAAAGCAAAACCTGTTAAGATAAGCCAGAAGAAATTATTGGTTTTTTGCAGTTTCACCATACCCAAAATTGCAACAAAAGCAAAAAACGGCAAAGGATTGGGATTCCAGGAAAATCTTGAATAATTGACAGTCACCGGGCTGATGGCATAAAGATACGCCGCCAGCAAACCGGCTCCCCTGCCAAACCAACTTTTCCCCAAATAATAAACCAGAAAAACTGTGGCTACCCCAATCATAGCCACCATCCACGAGGCGGAAACAGGATTAAAATTGGTTAAAACCATTGGGAGTAACATCATGTAATAATAAAGCGGGCCAAGGTAAATATTGCCTACGGAAGTGGGCGGTCCAATGGCGGGAAAATGAAGGTCATCAATCATGTTTTTAACAATAATGGCATCTCTCCCCTGATCTCCCAGAAAAATCATATATTCATCGATTTTGTAAAGTCTTAAGAATGCAGCCAGAGCCAGTACTGCCAGCAGTAACATAAAAAGAATTTTTTGCTCCTTAAGTTTCCACCACAACCTTAAAAGATCCAGAAAAGATTTAACAATTACCCTGATACTTCCTCCTGTTGGCTTGCCGGAAAGCCTCGGATAATGATTCACTCCCACCTGGGTAACTTTAAATCCATATTTTCTGGTCTTGATAGCCAGCTCCGCATTAATCATTGCCCCCCGGGTAGATTCCAAATGGGGGATATTTTCCAAAACGGATTTGCGGATCATTTTAAAACCGCAGTCTACATCTTTGAAAGTCAAACCAAAAAATGTTAAAAGTGACAGTTTCCAGCCCTTTTTAAATAAAATCCTAAAAAGGGGATCCTGTCTTTTGATGCGATATCCCAAAACCAAATCATGTTCCCTGATTTTGTCAAAGAATTTATCAACTTCCGAGAAATCAAACTGGCCGTCCCCATCGGTATAAACTATGGTGTCATATTTGGCATTGTAAAAACCCGACTTTAAAGCCTCCCCGTAACCTAAATTTTTTTCGTGATTGATAACTTTGATTTTAGAATTTCCTTCGGCCAGATTTTCTATGATTTTTTTAGTCCCGTCGGTTTAATTTGTCCAAAACATCAGTGGCCTTCTTAACCAGCATCTCTACATTACCCTCTTCATTGAATAAAGGAAAAAATACTGAAAGATTTTTCATCATTTATTGATATATAATAATCTAGTGAACGCTAAATTCAAAGATCTTGCTTTCCTTACAATTATAACAGCCGTTCTTACCTTTCTAATCTGGCTGCCGCATATGCTGGCTCTGCCCAACTTTTGGGGGCTAAATTTTTCCAATGGATTCAATACCATTTACAGAAATTTTGACGGACTGGAATATGTCATTATTGCCAAAACTTTTTATAATCCGGAGGCAATTGCCGGCTTGCATTTAACTCAACCTGCGGGTTATTTTGCCTCTCATTTTCCCGGCTACCCGC
>JACPEZ010000032.1 GCA_016183225.1 Candidatus Daviesbacteria bacterium | reverse complement strand
GCCGGCATGCGGGTCATGCCTCCTACCAATACCACCTCATCAATTTTACCGGCTTCTAATTTAGCGTCTTTTAAGGCAGATTTAACCGCCTCAAAACTTTTATCAATTAAAGATTTAATCATGCCTTCCAGCTTGGCTCTGGACATTTTCACTTCCAGATGTTTGGGGCCTGAAGAATCTGCAGTCACAAAAGGAATGGAAATTTCCGCCTCTTGGGTGGAGGAGAGTTCAATTTTGGCTTTTTCCGCCGCGTCGCGAAGTCTTTGCAGCGCTTGCCTGTCTGTTTTTAAATCAATGCCCTGCTCTTTTTTAAACTCGTCTGCCAGGTAGTCCAAAATAACCTGATCAAAATCAATCAAAATCATCTCCGCCCAAGTGGGTGTCGCCGTTAGTAGATTTTACCTCAATTACCCCGTCACCCAACTCTAAAATGGAAATGTCAAAAGTGCCTCCGCCCAGATCATAAACAGCAATGGTGTGGGCATGGGTTTTATCAAGGCCATAAGCCAAAGCCGCAGCAGTTGGTTCGTTAATAATCCGGGAAACATTAAAGCCGGCAATTTCCCCTGCCTGTTTGGTGGCTTGCCTTTGGGAATCGTCAAAATAAGCAGGGACAGTAATAACCGCGTCAGTTACTTTTTCACCCAAGTAAGACTCGGCATCGGCTTTGATTTTTTGCAAAATCTGGGCGGATATTTCCTGTGGAGTATATTCATGGCCTTCCACTTCAACAACAGCCATGCCGTTTTTGCCTTCTTTAATTTCATAGGGCAGCCATTTGATGTCCCTTTGCACTTCGCTGTCTTTAAATTTTCTGCCCATCAAACGCTTAATGGAAAAAATGGTTTCTTTGGGGTTGACCACGGACTGGCGTTTGGCCACCCGTCCCACCACATTTTTTAAAGGGTTGACCACAGAGGGGATAATATTTTCCCCTTCGGATGAGTGGATGACTTTGGGTTTTCCCCCCTCCATCACTGCCACTACACTATTAGTTGTCCCAAGATCTATACCAACAATTTTCGCCATATTAACTACTACCTTTCGCCCCTTCTAAGACAAAATTAATGTCTGTATAAACACTTTTTCTATCTTCTGGATTAAGAAACATCAATGACCATCTTGCCCAGCGATGTACTACTCCATTTTTATTATAAAATGGACTATTTAATACTTTCTTTGTCCAATCATCTCGAGCCTCTGGTGACATCCGCGCGATGATACCTATAAATGTCGCGCAGATAAAACCGCATGACTCTGATATTGCATTTACACCTATCCTTTGTAATCTTTCTCTCATATTTCCTCCCTTAATTCTTGATTCATATTGCTTGATTCTGATTTCCGTCCTACCACCACTTGCGCAGGTCTAATGACCTTACCATTTAAATTATAACCCTTTTTGACAATTTCTAAAATCATATTGTTTTGGCCATCCCTTGTATCAACAGCTTCATGCAAGGCCGGATTAAACTCTCCGTCTGCCGGAATCTCTTCCAGCCCTTCTGATTCTAACACTTGTTTAAATTCTTTTATAGCCATTTCTACTCCTCTAAACCAGTCCTTCGACTCGCTTTGCTCGCTCAGGATGGATCGACTGCCGTCGACCACTTTCTCCAAATGATCCAAAACCGGCAGCAGTCTTTTAATAAGCTCCGCTCCCATAAAATTAGTTAGTTCCGATCGCCCCTCTTGCACTCTTTTTTCCAAATTCTGATAATCAGCCACAGCCCTCTTGAGCTGATTTTCGAGTTCAGAAACTCGTTCCTCTAATTTATTCTGTTCTTCAAGCTTTTTCTTAGACATAATCTTAAAAATTCGAAATCCTAATTTCGAAATTCGAAACAAATTCTAAATTTAAAGATTCAAATTTTAAAAATTGTTTCGTGCTTCGATATTCGTGCTTCGTATTTATACCCTGCCTGCTTCATATAATAAATTTTTAACATATCTGACATAAGGAATAACCAGGGGAAAATTCATCCGCGCCGGGCCAATTACCCCAATAACCCCTTCTTTTGGCCCCATCTCATACCTGGTAAAAACAAACCCTGTTGGTCTTAAGTTTTCAAATTCCAGCTCATCCCCAAACAACACATGCATGGGGTCCAGACCTTTGGCTTTGCCCAAAATTTCCTGCAAAGTGGGCAACTCATCAAATAAACTTAACACAAATCTGGTCACGTCAATATCGTAAAATTCCGGCCAGTCCAAGATATTAGCCGCTCCGGCATAAAAAATTTGGCCTTCGTCATCCAATGCCAAACCCAGCATATCACAACGCTGGGCCAAGGCTTTAACCGCTTCTCTCAAGAGCTTTTCCCTCTGCAAGCGTTGCTCCCACATTCTTTCTTTAATGGAAACTTCCGCAGCTACAGGCAGTTGTTTTTCCTTCATCAACTCCTGAATATAAAGCCTAAAACCCATGGAAGTGGGTACCCGGCCGGCAGAAGTGTGTGGTTGTTTTAAATACCCTTCTTTGGTTAAAGATACCATCTCGTTTCTGATAGTGGCAGGGGACACCCCCAGATTATATTTCCTGTCCACTACCTCCGAGCCAACCGGTTCGGCCGTGTCAATATATTCTTCAATAACCGCTTTTAAAAGTGCTTTTTGACGGTCTGTCAGATCCATTTGGCACTATCCTACCACGACTGCTAACTCTTGTCAAGTCCTTTAAACAACCAGGTCTTTTCCATGATACTGCCTTAAAGTTTTACCCTTAAAAGTAAGCAGCATCAAAACTAACAAAACCCCCGCTCCTCCTACCACCACAGATATTGGTCCTCCAACTGCTTTTGCCAGGAAACCTGCCTCCATATCCCCCAACTGCGGACCTCCCTGAAAGAAAATCCTCATCACCGAGGCCATTCTGCCTCTTAAATAATCCGGGGTGATCAGTTGTCTGATGGTATTTCTGATAATGGTAGAAAACATATCCCCAAATCCTACCAGAATTAAGAAAAATATAGATAAAAAATAAATCTTAGATAACCCAAAACCAATAGTGGCCAGGCCGTAAATGAAAAGCGCCCCGATAATGGCCTTGCCCTGATGTTTAATTTTGTGGTGGAAAGAAGAAACAAAAAGTCCGGCCAGCACTCCTCCGATGGCCGGAGCAGAATACAAAAGCCCCAAGCCTTTGGGCCCCACCCGCAAAACATCCTGGGCAAAAACCGGCATCAGTATGGTAGCTGTGCCAAAAAAAGTGACCAGAAAATCCAAAATCATGGTGGTTAAGAGAATCGGGGTTTTGGCCACAAACCTGATACCCTCCATGATGGATCCTAAACTAAATTCCACTGCTTCCCTGTCATGAGCTTGCAAAGGAACCTTAATGGAATAAACCGCCATAATGAAAAATAAAAAAGACAGGGCATTGACCAGATAAATAGCTTGAACTCCCACCCCGGCAATTAAAAATCCGGCGATAGCCGGGCCAATCATGATGGCTGATTGAAACTGCAGAGTGTTTAGAGAAACCGCATTCATAAACATTTTTTTAGGGACCAGATGCGGCACAACCGATTGTCTGGCAGGAATGGAAAAAGATTGAGAGGTGGAGATCAAAAATAAAATAGTATAAATGATCCAGGGGCTGATCAGATGAAAAATAGTCAGACTAAAAAGTGTCAAGGCAAAAATGGCCTGGAAGCCTTGAGTCAGTATTAATACCTTCCTTCTGTCTAATTTATCCACCACCACCCCGCCGATTAAAGAAAACAGAATTATTGGCACAAAATTAGCTACGCCAATCAAACCCAGTGAAACAGGGTTTCTGGTCATTTCATAAACTTGCCAGGCTATGGCCACCACCTGCATCTGGTTGCCTATTTCGGATAAAAATGCTCCCAGCAGATAGTTTCTAAAATTGGGGATTTTAAGCGTTAAAAAAGGTTTCATTTGGGATTTAATCTTTAAGTATAACCAATTTGTAGTAAAATTAGCTAGATGAAAGTATTGTTGTTTGGCAAAAATTCCCAAGACATCAAAGAGCTTGTTGAAAATTCAGGATTGCAGGTTACAGAACAAAATCCCGATGTGGTGATAAGCTACGGCGGAGACGGCACGCTGCTGTCTGCTGAAAGAACATATCCCAACATTCCCAAACTCCCCATCAGAAATAGCCAGTTTTGTAATAAATGTCCCGATCATCAAGACAAAAAAGTTCTACAAGATTTGCTGGCAGGAAAATTAAACTTGAATGAATATCAAAAATTGCATACCAGCTTGGACGGTAAAGATTTATATGCCCTGAATGACTTTGTAGTCAGAAACCAGCATCCCATCCATGCCATCCGTTTCAATGTTAATGGCCAATTTTTTATTGGGGATGGCATAGTCATCTCCACTCCTTTCGGTTCAACTGCTTATTTTAAATCAATTACAGGTGGGTCTTTTGACGAAGGCTTTGGACTGGCCTTTAATAACACTACTGAAAAACAAAATCCTGTTTATTTCAATGAAGACGATCGGGTAAATTTCCAGTTAGTCAGAGGACAGGCCAATTTAAGTTTTGACAATAATCCTGATATTTTCAATATAGCAGAGAGTACAGCGGTTTCTTTTGATCTGTCAGATAAAAAAGCCAAAATCTACGAATCCTCCCTCCGATGCCCTAATTGTAAAGTAATCAGGGGTTAGTGAATTTGATCAGGTGAATAATTTGGTTTCTCCGGATTATACCCTAAAACCCTTTTTGCTTTTGAAATATCAAAAGTGGCAAGTTCATCTACAATACTAAACGGCTCATACCAAAATTCTCCCTGATGATCTAAAGCTAATTTAATAGCTTGAGTGGCATTATTAATGCTTACACTTGTTCCCAAAAATACCTTGTTAATAGGGCCAAACCTCAAAGCAACTGTTTGAATTTTTTTGTTTAATCCATACCATGCCAAAATCTGCTCTGCCATAACTTTACTTATATGGTACGAGAGATCAACATCTCTACAAGAAAGATCATCTGCAGAAAGATATTGAGAAACAAAAGGTTGATCTTCTTTGATTGGCGTTTTAAAAGGAATTCCTCTTTCTATCCCATAAATGGTTGTTGATGAAGCATAAATAACTCGCCTCACTCCATCTTCAACAGCCGCCCTCACTACATTGAGTGTCCCTTCCACATTAGTGGCAACATACTCTTCAAATGGGATGCCTTCTATCGGTTTAGGGATTGCTGCCAGGTGAACCACTTGTTCGCAGCCCTGCATTTTAGTTTTAAGAGATTCGTAATCCCTAATATCTTCCCCATCCTGTCTATTGAAACCAATTGTTTCATACTCATCACCAAATCGCTTAACAAATTCACTTCCCAAATATCCTTTATCTCCTGTTATAAAAATTTTCATAACATCTTTTTGGATGTATCTGTAGTATAATATTTCCTATAACAACCATTCAAGATGATCAGAAGATTAAAGCTCACTCCTGCAAAATTAAAAATCTTTGCATCAGCATCATCTAATATTGGTCAGGCAATTATTCTTTTTTCTTTCGCTGCATTTTTCTTTCCTGAGGTAGTTAGTTTACCTATCAATTTTCCGAAAGAGTTTGCTTTCTTAACTTTTGTTGGTGGCTTGCTTCTCATTATTGGAGCTGCTATAATAAACCCAGAGGATAAATAAGTATGGATAGTTATATTTGGGGACTTGGAGCATTAGGAATTTTGATTTTACTGGTCTATTCATTGGCTTTTTTTAGCAAAAACACAAAAAAGTCCAAATAAATTAAATAACTGCTCCTTCTAAAAATTTTAACTCTTTTTTTGAAGTATCAAAGGAAACTTTAATGCCTATTGGCATGGGGATGTTGACGGTAAAATGGCCAAAATCCATATTGGCCATAACGGGAAAATTATAGTCCTTTAAAATTTCCAAAATCATTTCTTTAGCTGTAGGTTCTTTTATTTCTTCTTCTCTCATAGGCTTTACATACTTAATTTTTCCAATTAACATTCCAGAGATCCTGTCTAAAATTCCTAAATATTTGAGTTTATATAAAGTCGTAGCTATATGATGCAAAGTTACTCCCACTTCTTCCCAAAAAAATATTGCTCCCTCAAAATCTTCTAGCTTCGGATAATACTGTGTGCCGGATAAAATTCGCGAGTGTTCTAATATACCTCCAATTAAATGCCCCTCTGCTTTTCCTTTTTTCCACTGCTCCCACTGCGATAAAGGTTTTATTATCCCAGGTGCTTCTGTTTTTGTTAAAAATTTTAAGAAAAATTCTTTATTGAAATGTAAAACATCATCCATATGAAATCCTACCATGCCTGTTTTTGTAAATATTGCCAGATGATATGCAGTCATGTCTGACATGCCAATAAATGGTTTGGGATTTTTTTTAATTAGTTCGTAGTCTAAATGTTCTAAAACAGAAATAGCAGAATATCCGCCGGTTTGAGCCATGATGGATTTAATATTTTTATCAGCAAACATGGAATTTAAATCTTGCGCCACTTCCTTGGGAGTGCCGGCTGCCCACCATCTTACTTTTCCAATAGTCTTACCCTCTTTGATCTTAAAACCCATCTCTTCAATAAGTTTTTTGCCCTTTTGATAATTTGCTGTAAAAGACGGCAGAACAGGCAAAGACGAGGCCACAATGCCAATGGTATCCCCTCTATTTAATTTTGCAGGTTTGGTGACTTTCACTGTTTACCGCATACCTTGCAATCACCCATGTGGGTGGCCACAGAATAAACTGCCGAAACCCCCACCAAGATGTTAAAGACTTGTACCAGGCCCAAACCGCCCAGTACCAGATTAACCACATCAAAACCAAAAGCCGACAACCCCAAATTCACACCCCCCACCCAAAGCAGAGTGTAAGCTGCTATATGAAGCATTTTCATTTTCTCATCACCTCCTTTGCTGACCTTACTTCCAGTGTAATCACAAATCAAACCATTAATCAAGACTTATGATTTAAATAATTTCCAGTAAACATAAACATTGACCAGCATGAATATTTCCAGAAGAATTAAAGCTTGACTAGGATTCAGCCGATCTGCCATCAGTCCCAAGCTAAAAGCGGTGATAGCAAAAAAGATGCTGCCGGCAAAAGAATTTAAGGAACCCATGGTGGCCCGCTGATGATCGGTAAACTCTTTTTGCATCAAGGATGATCTGGCCACATTGGATACGCCATAGTGCAGCGAGGTGGTAGACATCACAACCGGAGAAAGCGGAGAAACAAAAATTAAAGACACAAAATCCGCCAACCTATTGTAAACACTGCCCCAAAGCAAACTCTTAAATGCCCCGAATTTATCAATGATTTTGCCGCTAAAATAAAATCCCACAGTGGCCCCCAATTGCGATAACATGCCTGCAATGCCGATGGCCCATAAAGGCCAGATGCTGACAAAAAAAGCTCCCCGGAATTGATATGATGCTTCTCCAAAACCATAACCAAAAATACTGGATAAACTCAAAAGCCTTAATCTGGGATTTTTGAAAAATAAAATTATTGATTCCCTAAGATGCTTATAGATATTGCCACTTTCATTCTTGGCATGGATTTTGGGCTCAATAATCTGCAGGGAAAGAACAAAACAAATAATCTGTGGCATCAGGGAAATCCAAAATACCAGGGCGAAATTAAATTGAGCTATTATGCCTCCCAACAAGGCAGAAATGGCTAAAGCCACATGAAGAAAGGAGGTTAATTTGCCCAAAAAATGATGGTAGTTTTTTTCCGATCCTGCTTCTTTTAATGTGTCGTGAAGAAGCGCCTCGTTGTTGCCGCTATAAAACGAACGGGATATCCCCTCCATGACTGCACCAAGCACAAGCATGAGATAAGAAAAACCCAGGGCATAAAAAATAATGGCAATGGCCATAGAGAAAGCTCCCAAAGCCAGAGTTTTTTTGCGGCCAATCAAATCGGAGAAAACTCCAGTGGGCACTTCAAATAAAGCTGCGGAGATCATCACAGCGGAAAAAATACTGGTTCCCAAAGCATATGAGCCTGTCACCTGGGAAAAATAAATTATGGCTAAAGGACCGTACAGTTTAAAATCCGTAAAAAAATTAAACCAGGCCAAAAGC
>JACPEZ010000006.1 GCA_016183225.1 Candidatus Daviesbacteria bacterium | reverse complement strand
GAAATGATACCCGCCTAAAAAGTATCGTCAATCAGTCTTTGTTAGAGGGAGAACTTACTGGTAATTTTTTGAAAAGTTTAATTAAAAGTAAATAAATTGTGCTTTTTTTGAGAAGAAATTTATGTTAAACTATAGTTACCTCTATGGCTAAAGATTCCTCAAAATATTCAGCAGAGCAGATACAGGTTTTGGAAGGGTTGGAGCCGGTGCGCAAGCGGCCGGGCATGTATATTGGCTCAACCGATTTGCGCGGCCTGCATCATCTGATCAAAGAAGTTGTTGATAATTCTATTGACGAGGCTTTGGCCGGTTTTGCCAAAAACATCTGGGTGATTTTGCATGAAAATGACTATATCAGCGTGGCAGATGACGGCCGGGGAATTCCGGTGGAAATTCATCCCAAAGTAGGCAAATCCGCACTAGAGGTCATCATGACCACTCTTCATGCCGGAGGCAAGTTTGGAGAGGGCGGTTATAAAGTATCTACCGGTCTTCACGGAGTGGGGGTTTCTGCTGTAAATGCTTTATCAGAGTATACCAGAGCAGTGGTTCGCCGCGACAAGAAAGAATACTTCCAGGAATACTCCAAAGGTAAACCCAAGGCCAAAGTGGCACCTGTTTCTCCAACTTCCAACTTCCAACTTCCAACTTCCAACTTTGTGTGGCCTTCTAAAACCGGCACCATGATTAGTTTCTTGGCTGACAAAAGCGTCTTCACCACTATTACCCCGGATTTTGAAAGACTGGAAAAACAGATTAAACAGGTAGCCTATTTAGTAGCCGGCATTTTCTTTCATGTCTTCGATGAAAAATCAGGAGAGGAACGCCATTTCTACTTTCAATCCGGTCTTGGCACCTTAATTAAACATTTGAATAAAAACAAGGCCCTGGTGCACCCCGAACCGATTTTAATTCATCGGATGATTGAAGGAGTGGATGTGGAAGTGGCCATCCAGTATAACGACGGCTTTGTGGAAAATGTGGAGAGTTTTGCCAACGTGGTACCAACGACCGAGGGGGGGTCGCATCTGACCGGCTTTAGAATTGCCCTGACCCGAGCCATCAATGATTATGCCAGAAAATCCGAAGCCTTAAAAGAAAAAGATGAAAACTTAACCGGCGAGGATGTTAAAGAAGGCTTAACAGCAGTTGTTTCCATCAAAATGGATTCCGAGCGAATTCAATTTGAGTCCCAAACAAAGGAAAAACTGGGCAATGCCGAGCTACAACCAATTGTGGCTCAAGTGGTCAAGGACGGATTGGACATGTTTTTTGAAGAAAACCCGGCGGAAGGCCGGGCCATTCTGGAAAAAGTCCTGCTGGCTCAAAGGGCCAGAGCTGCGGCTCGCGCCGCCAAAGACGCGGTGATTAGAAAAGGCGCTTTGGAAGGCATGACTTTACCGGGCAAACTGGCAGATTGCCAAAACAGGGATCCGGCAGAAGCAGAACTATATATAGTGGAAGGAGACAGCGCCGGAGGCTCGGCCAAGCAGGGCCGGGACAGAAAATTCCAGGCTATTTTGCCTCTGCGCGGAAAAATCTTAAATACGGAACGGGCCCGTTTGGATAAAATTCTGGAATTTGAGGAAATCAAGGCCTTGGTGATAGCTTTAGGCACAGGCATAGGGGATATCATCAACTATGACAAGACCAGATATCACCGGATTATCATCATGACCGATGCCGATGTGGACGGAGAACACATCAGAACCCTGCTTCTCACTTTCTTTTTCAGGTATTTACCGGAAGTAATTACCAAAGGCTATCTTTACATTGCCCAGCCGCCGCTTTATAAAATCCAAAAGGGGAAGGATTTAAATTATGCTTATTCGGATGAAGAAAAAGAGGTTGTTTTGAAAAAAACAGGCGAGGGATCTATAATATCGCGCTATAAAGGTCTGGGGGAAATGAACCCGGATCAGCTTTGGGAAACCACCATGAATCCGGAAAACAGGGTCTTAAAACAGGTCACGGTGGAAGATGCGGCAGGAGCAGATGAAGTTTTTACCATGTTAATGGGAGATGAAGTTCCCCCCCGCAAACGCTTCATCCAAACCCATGCCAAAATGGCCACTTTAGATATATGAATTTATATTTCACCACTAAATTAAATAAAGAACAGTTGATAAAATTATCAGATATTGTTTCTGATGCGGGATTGGTGGCTCTTGCTTCAGTTGTCCTTCCGGCAGTGCTTGACAAATTTGATCTGTCTAGAGTAACATTAGGATTGTTTGCAACTGTTTAAGGAGGTAAACATGAACGACACTTTAATTATTTATTTAATTTTAACTGTCATAGGTTTAGGTTTCATACTGATGGCCCTGCCCAGTATGCTGCAAAAAAAGAGGTAATCTCTCTCATTAGAACGCTTCATCCAAACCCATGCCAAAATTAGCTACACTGGATATATAAGCAAAATTCAAGGAAAAAAATTAATTTAGAGATGGAGGAAGAGAAACTCTGTCTCTCAAATTAATCAGATGAGCAATCCAACCATATATCTGATTCACAAAAGGCCGGGCTGCGGCATTTCTTAAAATCCCCTTGCTACCTGCACATTCTATAGTCGAATCAAATCTGCTGCAGGCAGTTCTATCCTTAATTTTTATAGTTATTACTCTTCTTGGAGGTATTGAATGATCACTGGGATTTTCAAAATGTAACACCATAAAAGGATAACCCTGGGATCTTCCAAAAAGCCCTCGAAACGAATACTGATCTGTTACAGATAAATTAATATCTTCAAGATCATCCCTAGTACCAACATTACCCAAGCTTAAAGCCCCGCCTGCTGACAGAATATCATGAAATCTTCTCCACTCATTTGCAGCGTAACTTGTATCTTCTCTCCCTAAAAGATGACTGGTTCTATCAATCATTCTTCTTCCAATACCTTTTAAAGATTCTACATTCATTATTTAATAATTATATCACGTATTATGGGATTTGTCGAGATTTCTCGCAATTAGGCATTAAAAATCATATAATTAATCTCATTATGGCTAAAAGGATTCATTTTTTAGGAATAGGGGGCAGTGGGGCGTCGGCGGCAGCAGCGATTGCCAAAACCCAGGGGTATGAAATAACCGGCTGTGATCTTGAGCTTCAAGGTCATTCTCCAACACATTTAA
>JACPEZ010000030.1 GCA_016183225.1 Candidatus Daviesbacteria bacterium | reverse complement strand
TTATAAATTGATACAAAAAGATGCTGTTTTAACCGGTAAGGCCAATAAACTTCGTTTGGAAACTTACCTAAGAACTCCCCAAACCTTTAGACTCGATGAGATGTTTGTTAATGCAACCGCAACTCCACCTTCGCTTCCACCATCCGCTCCTCCTACTCCAAGCCCAACATCTCTTCCCGGGCCAAAAGGCGATGGAAATTATGATGGCAAAATTAATCTGGTGGATATGTCTGTTCTTTTAACTGATTTTAATAAGGAAACAGGGTATAGAGAGCCAATTGACATGGATGATAATAAAAAGATTAACACCTTTGATTTTTCCTTGCTTAGAAACATTCTGGTTGAAAATGGGGTTATCAAGAGATAACAGATAAAAATCCCATGTTGTTGCTAAAAGCTATGATACACTTTATTTAATGGATATTAGGGATATCAGAAAAGAGATTAAAGCTCGGGAATATGACCTTTCTGAACATGCTCATAAAGAGCGTCAGGAAGAGCAAATTACAATTCAGGAAATAGAGCAGGCAATTCTAAAAGGTGTTATAATTGAAAAGTATCCGGAAGATCCAAGAGGAAAAAGTTGTTTGGTAGGAACTAAAAATTTACATGTTGTTTGTGGGTTTAGAGGTGAAAGACTATTAATTGTCACCAATTATAGACCTAAACCTTCAACTTGGATTGACTGGAAAACCAGAGCAAAGGAGTTAAAAAGCCGTGTCTAAATGTTATTTTTGTCAAGGTAAAACTAAAATAAAAAATATTAATGTCGACTTCCGTTGGGGAGATAAACTTTTCGTGGTGGAAAATGTGCCTGTTGAAGTATGCGGTCAATGTGGAGAAAGATATTATTCTGCAGAAGTTTCCCAAAAACTGGATAATTTAGTCAAGAGAGGTTCTATAGTTCAAAAACCCCATCAAACTCTGGAAGTGCCTGTTTTTAACTGGCAATAATTCCAAATGTTCCCAACTGGGGGGAAATGAAATTATTTGTAATTTGACAATATGGTATAATTAAAAAATAGGAGGTAGCTAAAATTGAGTCTTTGGGATGAGATACAAGTTCGGTGTCGTGATCCACTCTCTCTTGCTGGAAAAAGTTGTTGGGGGATTGGATGGCAACCTGATCCAGATATTGAATTAATAAGGGCAAGAAGGGAAGATGCGCGCTTCCAAAGAGAAATCGATACAGTATTACAAGGGGGAATAGAGGCGGATTTGGCAGAATTGGGTTTAGAAAGACGACATCCCACTAATCCAGAACGTTCTTTTTGATTTATCCCAAAAATCCCATGCCGCGGGGGAAATGTTGTAGCAGTAATTACTACTTGACTTTGTAACGCATTGCGTTACAATTAATCCAGATGGTTTATATTAAGCGGTTGGTATGGGATAGTTGGAATGTAGAACACATAGCTCGGCATGATGTAACATCGGATGAAGTAGAGGAAGTTTGTCATTGTAATCCTGTTTTTAGGGATAGCTACAAAGGTCGCAAACTCGTAATTGGACCTACCAAGCTTGGTCGTATGATTACAGTGGCGCTGGATCCGGAACCGGAAATGGAGGGTGTATTTTATCCGGTGACTGCCCATCCGGCCAGTAGAAAAGAAAGACGCCGTTACAAAGAAACAAAGGAGGTGGATCAAAATGAGAAAACAAAGAAGCAGTAGAATTCCTGATTTTAAAAGCCGTATGGAAATGGCTAAATTTTGGGACACACACGATGTTAGTGATTATTGGGATGAGTTAAAACCCATCAAGGTTAAAGTTGCCAGGAATTTATCTCAAGGCATGACTATCCGTTTAGATGCTGAAACTTTAACAAAACTTCGTTCCAAGGCTCATAAAAAAGGTATTGGTCCTACAACTTTAGCCAGAATGTGGATTATGGAAAATGTATATTCGTTTGTAAAAACTTGACAACAAGAAAAAGTGTTATTATATAGATAATGCCTATTATTGAGAGAGAGAGAGAGAGTAAAAAAGGCTTCACCCTTGTTGAGCTTTTAGTAGTTATAGCCATTATTGCCGTTTTATCTGCAGTTGGTTTGGTGGCGTTTTCCAGTGCCCAGAAAAGCGGCAGGATAGGCAAAAGAATTCAGGATCTAAAAGCCATCCAAACCGCCCTTGAGGTTTATTATTCTGTTAATAAAGCTTATCCTTCATCAGGAGGGAGTTGGAGAAACGAATGTTCGGGTTGGGCAGGAAATCTGGCCGCCAATGATGTTATTCCGGGTTTAGTGCCAACTTATATGGTATCTTTCCCTTCGGACCCTGCCATGGATAAGGGTAACCACCGCAACTGCTACATGTATAACTCAAACGGGACAGATTATAAATTAATTATTCAAGGTGTTACCGACATGACATCTGCCGAACTTCAAAGACAAAAAAATCTGATTGATCCCAATAGGGACGGAGGGTCTAGTAATTGTAAGGTGGATGGAGCAAATATTGCCGCCTGGGCAATCTGGTCATCTTGCCAAGACACTCCTTCTTGTTCGGGGAGTTGTACATGGTGACTCAAAAAGGCTTTGTGCATATTTTACTGGTACTGTTTTTACTGATCAGCATTGCGGCCAGTGTCTATCTGGTCCAGCAAAAAACCAACCTGTTGCCTAAGGCAGGCAGTTTAAAGCCTACCGGTCCGGAAACCTCCTTTAGTTTAGTTGGTCCCAGCGACTGCTCGGGACTTCTTTGCATATTCAAATTTCAAAAGGAGTTTCCGGTTGATGCGGAGTTTAAAGTTGAGGTTTTGGTCAGATCGGATATAGATGAGGCTAATTTATTCAAAGCCAAAATAACTTTTCCGGCCGAACTGGTGGAAATTGTCAGCATTTCAACAGAGAAAAGTTTTATTCAAAATTGGGCGGAAAATTTTTATGATAATAACCAGGGGGTGATTTCTCTGGCAGGAGGGGTACCCTCTCCCGGGTTTAAGACCGAACAGGGTAAAGATAGCGCTTTAATGGCCACCATCACTTTTAAGACCAAAAAAACCGGCAAAGGCACATTAAGCCTGACGGATGATTCGGTTATATACAGAAATACGGACAACATCAATATTTTAACTGTTAAAAGGCCACTGGAGGTAACAGTCAGCGAAAAAACTCCATGTTCGGATAAATTGCAGGATAAGATTGATGCGGCCCCGAGCGGTTCAACCCTTGTCTTAAACCAAAACTGTATCTATCGGGAAACAGTCACTATCAACAAGCCCTTAATACTTGACGGTAGCGGCACTACCCAGATTAGAGGGTCTGATATATGGACCGACTGGAATCAGCAGGGCGCCCAGTGGATCAGTACTCAAACCGTCCCCGGCTTTTATACTCATGGACTGTGCAGATCCGAGTCAAACGGCAGATGTTTATGGGCGGAACAGGTCTTTGTTGACAGCCAGCCTCTGGAACAGGTTTCCAGTTCTGCCGCTCCTTCACCAAGTCAATTTAAAATAGATGCCTCAAGAAAAATTATCTTGGGATCTGATCCCAACGGCCATACCGTCGAGGTTACCACCCGCAAATATTGGGTGCTGCCGGAGGCAGATAATGTGGTAATTAAAAATTTTACCATGAAGCACTCGGCAGTCGATGCCCAGGATGGAGCCATCAAAAATAACAAACGCTCTAATATCACTATTGAAAATAACATCCTGTCCGATGTTCACGGGGCCGTAGTTTCGTTTCTCGATTCCGCCACTGGTCTAAAACTTATTAACAATGATATTTCAAGAGGGGGTCAATTGGGCGTGGGGGCTAATGCCAATGACGGTAATAATGCAAATACTGATATTTTCCTTCAGGGAAATAAAATTCACCATAACAATACCGAGGAATTTGACTGGCTATGGGAAGCAGGCGGAGTAAAAATGGCCGCCATAGAGGCGGGCATCTGGGACAATAATGAATTATACTCTAATAATGGTCCCGGACTCTGGTGTGATATAGGTTGCAATAAAGTCACCATCTCCAATAACTCAAGTTACAATAACCGGATCGGTATTTTCTACGAGATCTCCCGGTTTGGTAAAATCACCGGCAATAAAGTATGGAAAAATTATAACAAAGGAGGCGGCTGGGGCTATGATACGGGGATTATCCTTTCTACACCTCAAAATACAGAAGTTTTTAATAACATTGTGGCCTGGAATAATAATGATCAAATCACAGTTGTATCGCAACATGCAAGACAGGAAACCGCAGCTAGAGACTGGCTGACAAATCCTTTTTATGCGGTTTCCCGATCAAACAATCCTCATGATAATTATATCCACGATAATAAACTGTTTGGAGTTGACGGCGGAAAACATGCATTCGGTTTGGGCTGGCTGCAGGATTGGACAGGAGTTTTATTTAACCCGGAATCCAATAACAGGGGTGCAAATAATCAGTATTATTATGAAAATAGCGAAGATAGCTCTGCTAATAACGGACGTTTTGGCTGGGGAGGCTCATCATACAAATCTCTGGCTGCTTTCAACCAAACGCCGGGTGAGGAAAACGGCAGATATTTAACAAAGGCGGAGAAAGACGAGATCCTTGCTGCCAATAATATGCCTTCCTGCCCGGAGTGCCCGGATCCTATCCGACCCACGCCTACACCCGTTCCTCTACCGACTCCCACAGTTGTCCCCACTCCAATACCCGCCAACAAAGGTGATGGAAATTATGACGGGAGAATCAACCTAGAGGATATGTCTGTTCTTTTAACTGATTTTAATAAAGAGCAGGGGTACAGGGAACCAATTGATATGAATGATGATAAAAAGATTAATACTTTTGACTTTTCCCTTCACAGAAAACTTCTTCTGGAACTGGGGGTTATTAAGTAGACTTGACTTATAGTAATTGGTTTGGTATGATCTCCCCTAATGGCTAGATATGAGAGAATTGCTGGAATTTCAGGAGTAAACCTGGGTCAAATAGGAGAACCAAGATTGCCTGTAGTAGATAAACTGTTAACCAGGGGTGTGAAAATACACCCACTGACAGTGGCCAGGCTACGGATGGGTGAAACCAATGGTCACAAGATTGAAGATAGATTAGCTTGCCAAGGAGTACTAGAGGAAGGGATAGCTTTCAAAAAAGATACCTATTTTTTTCTGCTGACTGGATGGGGTTTGGTAAGAAGGAGCTATCGTCTTGATCCCAGATACCGCAATAGATTTAATTCTCAAGGATTTACTGAAGAAATCAGCGAATCTTTACCAGAAAGACCCCAGGTGGTGCGAAGATGTTTAAGGACCATGAGGGCTGAGTTGGTCTGGACAAGTTTAGCTTCAGATAGTCCTGGTTTAAGAGAATCCTTTGTCGCGATAGCTGATCAGTTTTTGCATGATTTTCCTCACCTTAAGCTGGATTCACGTCCACCCTCTATCTTGGCGATTGATCGCCTTTGGGATCATTCGACCGTGGCAGATTTTTATCGCCAGTTATATCAAACGGCCACATTGCGAAATCTCGGTCTTTGGACTCCGTATGAGATGTCGTTGTTGCATAGGTTTTATCAGGGGCAAGTTGATCAAGGTCATCCTTTAACAGTTTTAGATCGGGAGGTGTTACGAGTTCGTATTCAGAGAGAATCAATGAGGCAATTAGTGGAGAGGACAAGAAAGGAAACTGGTATACCGGTTGATGACGAGGTGTTATTCCACCACGGAAATTTATTAGTCTATGGTCAGCCAACACCCAGAGGGATTTAGTACTTACTTGACTTATAGTCTAAAGTGTGATATTGTATTCCACAATATGGATAGAAAAGAAGAACTATCTTCATTTCATGAAAATCCAGTTCGAGAAGTAACAGATTATCATAAAAGGGGTAGAGGTAGGTTGTGGAAGGCGGCCTTACTTTCAGGATTCTTAGCGACAGGCTGTCTGGTACCAGGAAATAATGTTTCATCCAGCCCTGATGAATTTGAGGACATTTTTATTGAGTCATGGGCCAGTTTCGGAGGTCTAGATGGGTTATTGATAACAGCCTCGTGTGTTGGACCTCATGTGACAGAGCAGGGATTAAGTTTAGATAGACACTTGGATGTGAGAGTAAATTATGAAGGACCAAAACCTCAGGAAGGTAAATTATGGTTAATTTTTAAAAATGAGGGGACTACCCAAGAAATGGTGGTGGCCACAGCTTCTGATCCGCAACATCTGGCTTATGAATTTCATGGACAGATTTCCAATATCAGACCGGCCGGACCAATGGATGCTGTTATGGGTCTTTTTCCAGATGTATTTTATACAGTGGGAGTTTACCAATATCCTGATTTCGCAGGTGTACCAAACTTGACTCCCGACAATAGACTGGCTCAAATATCTTTTGTAACGGGATGTCCGACATATTAACTTGATATATTAAATCCCTCTTGTATTCCTTAAAATTAGCCTATTTTGGGGACTAGAACTCCTTAAAATTTGACAATTTCGGAGATTTAGGTTATCATCATCCTATGATAAATCGGATTTATGATAACCTGGATAGCCTTTTTAGAGAAGGCAAGGTGGTGGTTATTTACGGGCCCAGGCGGGTGGGAAAGACCACCCTGCTTAAAAATTTTCTAAAAAAATGTCGCCTTAAGTATAAATTAGACAGCGGGGATAATCTGGCAGTTGCGGAAATTCTTTCTTCGCAAAGCTTTGACAAAATTAATAAATATGCCGCGGGGTATGACTTGATAATCATTGACGAAGCTCAAAGAGTGCCCAATGTTGGTTTGGGATTAAAAATTTTAGTGGACCAAAACCCCAAGTTAAAAGTGCTTATTACCGGTTCATCTTCGTTAAGTTTGTCATATAAGGTGGGGGAACCTCTGGTAGGGAGAATGTTTGATTATGTTTTATACCCCGTATCACAGCTGGAATTTCAAAAGCAGATGTCTGCTTTTGAATTGGAGCAAAAACTTGAGGATTTTTTGATTTTTGGATCATATCCTGAAGTGATTGAGGCTGAAACTGCGGATGAGAAAGCCAAAATCTTAACAGGAATTACTAACTCCTACCTGTTAAGAGATCTTATTGAACTGGAAAAAGTGGGTGATTTAAAGATTCTTTTTGATCTTTTGAAGCTGATTGCTTTTCAGATTGGCTCTGAGGTTTCTCTGACAGAACTGGGCGCCAATTTGGGAATTGATAAAAAGACAGTGGCCAGATACTTATGGCTGTTTGAGCAAGCCTTTGTCCTTTACAATTTAAGAGGATATAGCAGAAATTTAAGAAAGGAGATTACCCGAAAAAGCAAGTATTATTTTTATGATAATGGTATCAGAAATGCAGTGATAAATAATTTTAATAATTTGTCAACCAGAAATGATGTGGGGGGGCTGTGGGAGAACTTTTTGGCAGCTGAACGGCTGAAAAAGGAAGAATATGCCCATATCGGGTCAAAATATAACAACTATTTCTGGAGAACCTGGGATAAAAAAGAAATAGATTGGGTGGAAATGAGGGAAGGAAAACTTTT
>JACPEZ010000029.1 GCA_016183225.1 Candidatus Daviesbacteria bacterium | reverse complement strand
TCTTTAATAACTTTTAAGATTTTTTCCGGATGGGCTAATAAATCTTCTAAATAAGCAATAGTTTCTCTCACCATTTTTAGCTCGTCCTCAATTTTTTGCCTTTCCAAAGCAGCCAAACGTCTAAGTTGCATGTCTAAAATAGCCACAGCCTGAATTTCGGTCAACTTAAATTTAGCCATCAAATTAACTTTGGCCGCGTCAGCGTCTTTTGATTTTTTAATGGTTTCTATGACCTCGTCAATATGATCTACGGCAATTTTTAAGCCTTCCAGAATATGTTCGCGGGCTTTTGCTTCTTTTAGTTCAAACTCCGATCTTTTAGTAACAACTATTTGGCGGTGTTTAATAAATTCTTCCAAAACAGTTTTTAAAGTTAAAAGATGCGGTACCCCGTCAACGAGGGCCACCATATTGACATTAAAAACAGATTGGAGTGAGGTGTGTTTGTATAAATTATTTAAAATTGATTGAGGTTTACCGTCGCGCTTTAGATCTATTACGATTCTGACCATTTGTTTTCTATCAGACTCGTCGCGCAAGTCAGCAATGCCTTCCAGTTTCTTGTCTTTTACCAGTTCGGCAATTCTGGCAATTAATGTGGCTTTGTTTACCTGATATGGAATTTCAGAAATAATAATCTGGGTTTTTCCTGCTGCAGTTTCATCAATCTCCGCTTTAGCTCGCATCACTACCCTGCCCTTGCCCGTGGCATAAGCGGCCAGAATTTCACTTTGATCGTAAATAGAAGCGCCGGTTGGAAAATCCGGCCCTTTAATAAATTGAATTAAGTCCTCAACTGTGGCCTCCGGTTTATCAATCAGATGGGTAATGGCATCTATAACTTCACCTAAATTATGGGGTGGGATTTGGGTGGCCATGCCCACAGCAATGCCCGAAGCTCCGTTTAACAGCAGATTGGGAATAACAGAGGGTAAAAGAACAGGTTCTTTGGTAGTGCCGGAGTAATTATCAATAAAGTTGACAGTTTCTTTTTGGATGTCGCGCAAAAGTTCTTCGGAAATGGCCGACAGGCGTGCCTCGGTATACCTCATGGCAGCAGGAGAATCCCCGTCAATGGATCCAAAATTTCCCTGTCCGTCAACCAGCATGTTCCTCATGGAAAAATTCTGAGCCATTCTCACCATGGCCTCATAAACCGGCGCGTCTCCATGAGGATGGTAATTTTTCAACACCTCACCAACTACGGCTGCGCTTTTTTGATATCTTGAGGTATGATGTAAACCCTGCTGGTGCATGGCATAAATTATTCGCCGCTGCACCGGTTTTAGGCCGTCGCGGACATCAGGCAGCGCCCGGGAAACTATGACTGACATGGCATAGTCAAGGTAAGATCTTTTCATCTCATCAACTATGGGGGTTGGTTCTACTTTGCCGATGTTCATAAAAGAAGAAAAGGCTTTTCAGCCCAGTTCTAATTATAGCAAATTTAAGCTGGAAAAAACAGGGTGAAAAGAATATAATTTACCCATGCAGGAAAAATTAAGAGTTGGGTTGTTTTTTGGGGGGAGAAGTGTTGAGCATGAGGTATCGGTCATTACCGCCTTGCAGGCTTTTGAGAATTTAGACAAAAATAAATATGAAGCAGTTCCCGTTTATGTTAGCAAAGCCGGAGATTTTTATACTTCCCAAAAATTTCTGGACTTAAAAAAATATCAGGATATAGATTCTCTAATCTTGCAAGCCAGCAAAGTAACTTTTGCTAGGGGTGGTCTTCAGACTTTAGGTTTTTTTCATAAATTTATTCCTCTGGATTTGGCTTTTCCTTTATTTCATGGATCTTTTGGAGAAGATGGATCTTTCCAGGGTCTTTTGGAAATGTATGGTATTCCTTATGTTGGTTTTGGAGTTCTTGGTTCTGCCATTGCCATGGATAAAGTTTTATCAAAATTAGTTTTCCAAGCCCTAGACCTGCCCATTGGCAAATATGCGGCCATAAAGCGTGGGGAAAAGATAGATTCTAAAGATTTAAAATTTCCGGTTATTGTTAAACCTGCCATAATTGGTTCCAGCATTGGCATTAATAAGGTGGATAAACCGGAGGATCTGGAATTTTATGTAGAAGTGGCAGGGACATATTCCGAGAAAATTTTAATAGAAGAAGCGTTTGAAAATTGCATTGAGGTTAACTGTTCTGCTTTGGGTTACAAAGATGTGAAAATTTCTGTTTGCGAACAGCCCATTCCCTCGGCCGTACTTTTAAGTTTTGAGGATAAATACCAAAAAGGTCCGCCTGGCGGCGAGACAGGCTCTATGAAATCCATGTCCCGAAAAATTCCTGCTCCTATTTCTGAAAAATTAACTAAACAAATTCAGGATGCAACTAAAAAAATATTTAAGGCGCTTGATGGTTGCGGAGTGGCGCGGGTGGATTTTTTTGTGGATCCCAAGCAGGAAAGGTTTTGGGTTAATGAGGTTAACTCCCCTCCCGGATCGCTGGCTTATTATTTATGGGAAAAATCCGGCATCAAATTTTCCAAACTTTTGGATATGTTAATTGAGTTTGCCCTGGAGCGCTCCCAAGATCACAAAAAGACCACTTACGCTTTTGACTCCGGCCTCCTCTCCCAACTGGCCAAAAGAGGTGGCATAAAAAGTTAAAAAGAAAGGGTGTCAACGTATCCCACCTGGAGGGTGGACTAGCTTGGCACCTACTCTTTCTTGGTTATTTTTTAAAAATACTGGTCGGGCAGGTCGTTTTCCAGGAGGATTCTATTATTTATCAACTTGATCCAATATTTTTTGAATTTGTTTCTTAAAAGGCGGTAAATCATTTACTGCTGTATCCCAAACAACCTTCAGGTCTATTCTAAAATAACCATGAATCAGGATACTTCTCATATCTGCCGGGCTCTTCCAGTCAATCTTGGAATGTTGCTGTCGAAACTCTTTTGGCAAGTTTCTCACTGCTTCGCCAATAATCTCCAATCTCCTGATTATCATATCCTGTAAATCAATGTCCTCAATGAATTTCTCGTACGTGGCATTTTTAATGCGTTTCTCAATAAGTTTAATGCTCTCCAGTATATCCTGCAAAAAAATAGTTAAGTTTTTGGTCATAAAATAGGTCGTTGTTCTTGAAGAATCCGTTCGCGCAGCATGGGGTGAAGGGCATCATAAGTTACCAGATCTACTTTTTTTTTCAGCGCATCTTCTAGTTTATGTTTTAAACCCACAAAAGCAAATAAACCTGTCCCTTTGGGTACATCCACCAAAATATCTATGTCACTGCTTTTTTTTGCCTCCCCGCGTACATAAGAGCCAAAAACGGCGCAACGGCTGACTCCTGCTTTTTTCAAAACAGGCAAAGCCTTCTTTTTAATTTCTTCCAGATTGGTTTTCATACAAAATTATTATAGCACAAAACCTAAAAATACTGGTCCGGCAGGTCGTTTTCAAGGAGGACTACTGCATCGGGTTTGGCTATTTGGGAAACTAAATTCATAGCATCGGACAGTGAAGAAACAGTGTAGATTTTTTCTTTGGGAAAATTTTTAAGGCCGGAAAGCAAGGCTTTTTTAGCATACTCTCCCACTATAATGATCATATCCGCTACTTTGGTACTTCCTTCCGCAAATTCCCTGTTATACTTGTTATGCTCTTTTCCCAACTCCACCAGCCCCGGAGTAATTAAAATCTTTTGCGATCCGGGCGTATCATGCAGTAATTTTAGAGAAGTTTTAGCGCTTTCAGGGTTGGTATTATAAGTGTTATCAATAATAGTCATATCCCCTTGTTTTTTTATTTCCTGTCTGTGAGGAGTAGGTTGTAGCCACTTGATTCTTTCGTTAATTTCAGCAGGACTCATGCCCAGTTGTCTTGCTATTTTAGAAGCCGTTTCCAACCCCAAACCTCTGATGGCCACTCCCCCCGGAGGCAGGTTTTCAAACAGCTCAAATTTGGCCCTGGCAATATTTTCCAAAGACCCAAACCGCTCAAGATGTTGAGGGGCAATGGCAGTAATGACCCCAATTTGGGGTTTTAAAAATTGAGCCAATTTTTTAATATCCCCTATTTTGTAAGCCCCAAGTTCGGCAATAAAAATTTCCGTGTTGGGTTTTAGAAAGTCGAGAATAGTTTGGGCCAGGCCCAAGGGTGTGTTAAAACTTTTGGGTGTTTTAACCACCCGGAATTTTTTCCAAAGTAAAGTATAAAGTATGTCTTTGAAGGAAGTTTTAGCGTATGAACCGGTAATGGCAATGACTTTTAGATTTTTTAAACTTAACAATTTTTTCTTGGCCCGCGCCATTATTTTATTTTTGTAATAAATTTCTAAAGGGAAATATGAAATATATGAAAGAAAAATAAAAACAGGTGATAATAAAATAAAAATTAAAAGAATCGGCCAAAAGCTTAAGACAGAAGAAAAAAAGAAAATCCAGAAAGCAGTTAACAACAAAATTATTTTTATTTTTAAAGTAAATTCCAGTTTGTGTTTTCTTTGCAAGTTTCTTTTGAAAGGGTATTTAGCAAACCATTTGATAAATTGCATGGGGTCATATTCCAGAATCTGGAAAATGTATAAATAATCTATGATGGGAAAAATCTTAAATAAAATCTTTAACATAGTTTGTAAATAAATAAGGATTTTTAATGTGAGGTGCATGGCCGCAGTTTTCCAGAATTTCCAATCTGGAGTTTTTAATCAGCTGATATAATTTTTTGCCCCGCTCAAGAGATAAGGTTTTATCATCTTCCCCCCATAGAATTAAAGTTTCCTGCTGAATTTTTTTAGCCTCTTCTGATAAATCCTGTCTGATGACTTTTTGAAAAGTTTTTTTTAAAAGACCGGTGGTTAAATAATCCGAACCGATCATTTTATAAAACCAGTTTCTTAACCGATCTTTAACATTTAATAAATTAGGAAAAAAATTAATAATTTTAGAAATTAAAAAAGAAAGTCTATTAAATATAGTAGGTTTTGGTCTGATACCTGAACTTGCTTCCAAAATTAATTTAGAAATTAAATTGGGATATTTGGCTGTTAATTTTATGGCGACCGAACCCCCAAAAGAATGGCCCAATAAAACAGATTTTTTGATTTTTTGATCTTTAATAAACTTGGCTATCTCGTCTGCATAATTTTCTACAGTCCATGTTTGGGAAGGCATTTCAGATCGTCCAAAACCCGGGAGGTCCAGAAGCCAAAGAGTAAAATCGTTTTTTAACAAATCTACCACCGGCCAAAAACTGGAAACATCATGGCCCCAGCCCGGCAACAAGATTAAATCTTTCCCCTTCCCTATTTTTTGAAAATATAAGTTCATGTAATTACCCTTTTGGTACTTTGGGCTAAATGCACTAAAATTTCATAAGGAATTTTTTGGCAAATTTTGGCTGCATTTTCTATGGAATTTTTATCCCGGGGATTATCCGAGTAAATCACTACTTCATCTCCAACCTTCGCATTTATATTACTTAAATCAACTGTGGTCATATTCATGCTGACTCTGCCGATAATCGGGCAAAAAATATTTTTTATTTTGACAAAGCCTTTATTGGATAGTCCCCAATCCACCCCGTCATAATAACCGGCAGGTATTATTCCTATTATTGTATCCTTTTTTGCCTTGTATGTCCTGTCATAACCCACCTTATCACCTTTTTTGATTTTTTTAACTTGAGCAAGATGGGAGATAAATTTCAAGACAGGTTTTTGCAGATACAGCTTCAAACCTACTCTGGCCATATTGCCGTTGATTGCTCCCGGGTGTATCCATTTGGGATTGAACCCAAATTTTTTAACCAATTTTTGTGCTTGATGGAACCTCTGGATTTGCAAATTATTCATGCCGCCTGCCAAGTGCGACATTAAACCCTCCACTTTAACATTTAATTTTTTTAAAGTTTTTAAGAAATCAGGTAAATCTTCCAGGGTTATGCCTTCCCTGCTCATGCCCGTATCCACAAAAATATGGACCCCGGCCTGGGGTTGAAATTTACTTAAAACTCTGGCAGTGTCCAAATCAAAAACAGCAAAGGAAAATGGCAATTTTTTAATTTTTAAATTGGCCGGATTGGTATAGCCCATGATTAAAACCGGGGTTTTTATTTCGGCTTTAAAAAGTTCATAGGCTTCGTATAAACTATCCACACAAAAAAATGGGGTTCCAACTTCATCCAAAATTCCGGCCACTTCCAAAATTCCATGTCCATACCCGTTGCTTTTTAAAACCGGGGCAATTTTGATTTTCCTGTTTACAACAGAAAGAAATTTATAATTTTGCAAAAGACTCTTTCTTGAAATTTCTATCCTGTTTAATGCCTGATATTCTTTTTTGAAAAAACCAAGAGGATTAATCACTGAAAACCTTTTCTACGGCAGCATTAAATTTTCTGCCCCTGTCAAATTCATTTTGAAATAAATTAAAAGAAGCAGCTGCTGGGGAGAATAAAATGGTATCTCCGGGTTTCACAATTGACTTGATATCCTGAAGTAGCTTTTCCAGATCACTGTAGGTTTTATCTTTGATTTGTCTTATTTTTTCGGTAGCAGTACCTTCCAAAAAGAAAACTTTTTTGGCATATTTTTTAATGGCTTTGGCTAAATCCTGATATGGCAAATTTTTATTGACCCCCCCGCATATTAAAATACAATTGGGTAGGGTTTTGAGGGCCTGAATAGTTGCTTCCGGATTGGTGGCGGCAGAGTCATTGTAAATTTTTACTCTCCGCCAGGTTTTAATAAGCTCAAGTCTAAAGGGTATACCCATAAAATTTTTCATAATTTTCAAAGCCTCTTTTTTTTGGATGCCGAGTTGTTTGACTATTGCCAGAGCCGCTGCCAAGTTTTCCAGATTATGCTCTCCTTTGATTTTTGGTGAAAAGTTTTTAGGTAGGTCATCGACAGAAAAATAGATTTTTTTACCTTTGCTGATAAATGGATCATTTTTTCTCATGAATAAAAAGTCATCTTTAGTTTGGTATTTGACAATGGGTTTTTTAGCTTCAATATATTCATCCATATTTTTGTAGTAATTCAGATGGTCGGGATAAATGTTGGTAATCACCGCCCAATGAGGTGAAATTTTTTTATTGTCAAATGCTTCCAGTTGAAATGAAGAAAGTTCCAAAATAACCAGACTGTCCGGTTTAATGTGAGGAGTTGCCTCCAGTACACTTTTACCAATATTACCGGCCAGCTTCACACCTCCAGGGTGTGCAGCGTTTTTTAATGCTTTATAAATTAAGGAGGCGGTGGTGGATTTACCCTTGGTGCCGGTTACGCCGATGATTTGAGAAGGCTTGACATACTGCAAAAAAATTCCCATGTCTGTTTCAACTTTTTTGTCCTTCTTGAGTGCATATTGGATATAAGGATTATCCGGTTTGACAGCAGGATTTTTAATAATCAGATCGGCCCAGTCGATATCTTCATATCGATGTTGACCCAAAGTATATTCAATAGCATAATTTTTCAGCTGATTAAGCGAGGGTTTTAAAGCTATTTTGTCTTTAAGGTCAGTTACTCTGACGTGATCTTTTTGTTTTGCAAAAAAAATTGCCGAACCAACTCCTCCCTGATTTAACCCCAAGCCAAAGATTAGTACCTTCATGATATGGTATTATACTTGTTTATATGAACAGCAGTCCAATTGGGGTGTTTGATTCGGGTATTGGCGGTTTGACCGTAGTTAAAGAAATTATCAAAGTATTGCCAAACGAAAGCATTATTTATCTGGGAGATACTGCCCGGGTGCCTTATGGTACCAGATCAAAAGAAATGGTTACTAAATTTGCCCTGGAACTGGTGAAATTTTTACTTAAGAGAAAAGTAAAAGCTTTGGTGGTAGCCTGCAATACCATCTCCGCCCTGGCCTTGGATCAAATTAAAAAAATTTCTCCCGTACCGGTGGTGGGTGTAGTTTTGCCGGCAGTAGCGGAAGCCGTGAGAGCGAGCAAAAACAAAAGAATTGGTGTGATTGGCACACAAGGAACTATCGAAAGCAAAGTTTATGAGCGCGAGATTAAAAAGATCGATCCATCTATTGAAGTTTTCTCCGTGGGTTGCCCGCTTTTTGTACCGATGGCTGAAGAGGGTTTGCACAACCATAAGGCTACTCAACTGGTGGCCCGGGATTATTTGGATGATATACTTAAAGCTAAAGTTGATACTCTTATTTTGGGTTGTACTCATTATCCCCTGCTTTTGGAAACTATCAAGGAAACAGTCGGGCCAAGCGTTACTTTGGTAGATTCTGCCAAGCCAACAGCCTATGCGCTAAAAAAAGTTTTATCAGATAATGATTTGTTTTCCAATAATCAAAATCCCAGTTTAGAATTTTATGTGACAGATGCGCCGGATCGCGTTTTCCAGGTTGCTTCACGATTTTTTGGGAGTGAACCGGGCAGTAAAATTAAAAAAGTAATTCTTTAACTATTTTATCTATATCTCCTGCTCCCATAAAAAAAACCACATCATTTTCTTTAAGCTCTTTTTCCAAATAATCATTAAGTTGATTTTTAGCAATATACTGTTTGCCGGCTGCGTCTGCTAATTGTTTTGAAGTGACCAATCCCTTATCTGTTTCCCTGCTCTTGTAAATATCGGTAATTATTATTTTGTCCACCGGAATTTCCCTAAATACCTTGACAAAATTTTTGAAAAAGGCTTTGGTGCGGGTAAACATGTGAGGTTCATAGATAAGAATTATCCTGTTGTTTGGAAATTTTTGCCGGGCTGCTTCCATAGTCACTTTTATTTCCGTGGGATGGTGGCCAAAATCAGAATAAATTTTTGC
>JACPEZ010000028.1 GCA_016183225.1 Candidatus Daviesbacteria bacterium | reverse complement strand
CTCTGGATCAGCCTATTTTGATACCCTGCAGGATGATGTGGTGATAAATATTAAAAAAGGAAAACTTCACCCAAAGGATCTAAAAAAAATCACAGAAATGGTGTCGCTTGCCAATAAAAAATTATTTATACCTCATGAATATGAGTGGATTTTAGACAGGGAAGTGAAATTAACCAAAGTTTTGCCTGTTGCCACGCCGCTTCCACAACCCGGCATGCCTACTCAACCCATACCCGGCATGGGTATGGGTATCGGTACGGGTAAAAAAAGCGCTGTGAAGGTTTTTTCCGATCAGCCGCTGGAAGATTGTGACGGGGTATACATTGCTTCGGAAAAAATATTTGATCTGAACAAGCCAAGAGATTCTCTGGAGGATTTAATCTTGCGGATCCAAGAGATTCTCTGGAGGATTTAATCTTGCGGATTGTAGAAGCTGCTGTCTTTCCCGAGGTTCCTGTTTTGGTTAAATTAGCAGATAAATCCGAGGGTATGGGAAAAGTCAGGGGAACTTTAAGATTACTTCATCAAAAAAGTTTATTTGACCCACTCACTGAAGCGATTTTATTTGCCCGCAATAAAAAAGGCTTATCAAATGTTCATATTGTCATTCCGTTTATCAGGTCTCCGCAGGAACTGATGCAAATAAAAAGAGATTTGGCTGTTAAAAAATTAATGAGGAAAAATTCCCTGCAGATTTGGATGGAAGCGGCCACACCGGAAAACATCATTAATTTGGAAGAATATCTGCTGGCTGGTGTGGACGGGGTGGTGTTAAATCTGGATGAGTTGATTGCCCATTTTGCCGGCTTTGATCATCAGGAGCCGGAACTGATGTTTTATAAAAGGCAGGTTACGGGTTTGCTTAAATTTTTGGAAGACAGCTTAAAACTTTTGCATAAATCAAAAAAGCCTTTTTTGGCCTCCGGCAGCATTGTGCTTGACCCGGAAGTTTTAGAATTTCTGGTGGAAAAAGGGGTGTATGGAGTTGTGGTGGAAAGATATGAAGCTCCTTCTGTAAAAGATTTATTGCACCAGGTTGAAAAGAAGCACATACTCTCCCTTGGGGCTAACTAAAGTTTCAAGCCATTTCGAGATAGTTTTTGTTTCTACACTTTGATGGATTTTGGTTAATTCATGAGCTAAAACTATTTCTATATCTCCGAAAATCTCTTTGATGTCGGATATAATAGTTAAAAGTTTATGTGGAGAGGCAAACATAATATAGGTAGCTTTAAGATATTCATTTTGTTTACGATCGTGAATATTTTGAAGAAGTTTTAACCGATGCCCGCTTTTTTCAGGAGGATATCCTAAAAAAATGAACTTATCTGGGGGTAAACCTGATAACGTGAGAGCCGTGATGACAGAAGAAGGACCCGGTAAAGAGTCAATTGGAATATTTTGAGCAAGACATTCTCTGACCAGTTTATATCCCGGATCGGATATGAGCGGAGTTCCTGCATCCGAAACTAAAGCCCAATTTTCACTCTTAACCAGGTTAACCAATTCATTAACATTTTTTGCTTCATTAAAATCATTTAAAATTTTTAAAGGTTTTTTGATTTGATAAGATTCAAGCAAAATAGAGGTTCTTCTGGTATCTTCACAAATTATGCCGTCAACGCTGGCTAGGGTTTCCAGACCCCGCAAAGTAATATCTTTTAAATTGCCTATTGGTGTGGCTACTATATAAAGCATTATTTTCTCTTGATTCTTTTCACCAGACTGGCTCTGATTTCCGCATCGGTTAGTAAATGATGCAGGGCCGGCAGAACCGAGGCGATGACGATCAGTCCTACAATCGGCAATAAATACTTATCCACGTTCGGAATCAGGCTGCCTAAATAATAACCGGCCAGCGTGACCCCGATTGCCCAAAGCACCGCCCCGAAAAAATTAAAAAAAACAAATCTTTTATAATTCATGGTGCCAACGCCCGCCACTACCGGAGCAAAAGCGCGGATAACCGGAATAAATCTGGCCAAAATAATAGTTTTACCGCCGTGTTTATCATAAAATCGCTGGGCCCGCTCCAGATGTTTTTTCTGAAAAAGAAAAGAATTATCTCTGGTAAAAATTTTGGGACCCAGTTTTTTGCCGATGTAATAGCCAATGCTGTCTCCTGCCACTGCCGCAATAAAGCAGCCGGCAATTAAAATTTTAATATCAAGATATCCTTGTGAGGCCAAAAAGCCGGCAGTAAAAAGCAGCGAATCTCCCGGAAAGAAAAAACCTATCAAAAGTCCCGATTCCAGAAAAACAATGGTAAAAACGCCTAAATATCCTACAGTCTGAATTAAAGAAGCAAGGTCAAAGTGCATGAAGAATAGTATAACAGAAATGTACGGATTAATTAAACCTGCGGATTACCCCCACGCATTTGCCTTGGATTTTAACATCCGTTGAATAAATTGGGGTCATGGAAGAGTTGGCCGGTTCAAGGCGGACGCGATTTGGTTCTTTGAAAAATCTTTTTAAAGTGGCCAGGCCATTATCCAAAAGAGCCACCACAATATCTCCGTCAAAAGCTTCCAGCTGTTCCTCAATAATGACAAAATCACCGTCCAAGATGCCGTCTTCAATCATGGAGTCGCCTTTGACCTGCAGCACAAATGACCTTTTTTTGCCGGAAATCATGCTTGGGGGGATATTCAGGATGGCATCGGGGTCGGTATAGGTCATGATGGGAGATCCGGCAGCGATAAAACCCAAAATGGGTAGTTCAATGCCGGATAGAGCCTGGGAAATTTTCTGATCCACTACCTCAATACCCCGGACTGCTCCTTCATATTTTTTGATGACTCCTTTTTTTACCATCGAGCCAAGATGTTCGTGAACAGTGGCCAGGGAAGAGACGCCGATCGCTTCGGCAATATTGGCCAGGGTGGGAGCAAAGCCGTATTTGTTAATATATTGTTTGATAAAATCCAGAATCTGTTTTTGTCTGCGGTAAAGAGTAATCGGCATATAGTACCCTAAACATTATCAAATTTAACCCGAAACTGTCAATACCTCAAAATAGCTTTATTGACAAGGTTTATAGGTTAAAGTATACTCCACTCTATTAATTTGAATATGAATCCAGAACATTCGGATAGAAATACAAGAGGGCGTGGATCACGGGTTCCAAGAAGAACCTGGGAACCTGTAATGAATGCTTTAGAAATACCAAGAGGTTAATTAGATAGAACAGGTTCTAAAGAAAGTATTGTAATTATTGGTGAACGAAGAGTATTTGTAGAGTATCCGATGTGGTGGGAGGATTATGTTGTTTGTGGAGACGACCCTAAAGAAGCAAGTAGTCTTTTAGGATTTGTTCTCGAGGCTGTTTACCCTAATTTAGGTAATCATGGATTGGAAACTATATATTTGGAGGTAATTGATTTGGGTAGAATACCTCGTGATCGGCTTTCCGGACTACGCGCAAAAAAGATAGCTCTTTTGCGATAGTTGGTCAAATCCTCGTATAATGATTTGTTATGGCAAAGTTTAAGATAATTTCTGATTTTAAGGCAACCGGGGATCAGCCGCAGGCAATATCTAAATTAGTAAACGGTTTGGAAAAAGGCATGCCTCATCAGGTTCTTTTGGGGGTTACAGGATCGGGTAAAACTTTTACCATGGCTAATGTCATCCAAAAAGTGCAGCGGCCAACTCTGGTAATTTCCCACAATAAAACTCTGGCAGGGCAACTGGCCCAGGAGTTTAAAAGTTTATTTCCCCAGAATGCCGTAGAATATTTTGTGTCTTACTATGATTATTACCAGCCCGAAGCTTATATTCCCCAAAGTGACACATACATTGAAAAAGATGCCTCTATCAATGAGGAAATAGAAAAATTACGGCTTTCTACTACTGCTTCGCTTTTGACCCGCCGGGATGTGATTGTGGTGGCTTCTGTTTCCTGCATTTATAACCTTGGTTCACCTATTGAATATGGTCAGGCTATTTTGGAAATCGGCCAGGGCATGAAAACCTGCCTGCCGGCAGGCAGGCCAGCTATGCAAGCAGTAATGAAAATTCTGCAGAAAATGTATTACGAGAGAAATGACGTTGACTTTAAACGGGGAACTTACAGGGTGCGGGGTGACACTTTGGATATTTTTCCTTCATATCTGGACAACGGTTTTAGGTTACAGTTTATAGGTGACATGGTGGAAAAAGTAAGTAAATTAGAAATAGTTACAGGCAATACGGAAATTTTAAAAGGAACGCAGATTATTTATCCGGCCAAGCATTATATTACTCCGGAGCAAAGGCTAAAACCCGGAATAAAACAAATTGAAAGAGATTTAGTCGCTAGAGTCAAGAGTCTAGAGTCAAGCGGGAGGTTGGTGGAAGCACAGCGACTTGAACAAAAAACTCAATATGATTTGGAAATGATCAGGCAGTACGGATATTGCAATGGCATAGAGAATTATTCCAGATATTTTGATGGCAGAAAACCCGGGGAGCCTCCATATACATTACTTAATTATTTCCCTCAGGATTATTTAGTTATTATTGATGAGTCACATATTACTTTGCCTCAAATCAGGGGTATGTATAACGGGGATAGATCCAGAAAAGAAACTTTAATAGAATTTGGATTTAGATTGCCCTCTGCTTTGGACAACAGGCCCTTAAAATTTGATGAATTTCAAAGAAGAGTCAAGCAGGCAATTTATACTTCAGCCACTCCTGATGAGTACGAGTTAAGTTTATCCGATCAAGTAGTAGAGCAATTAATCAGGCCAACAGGACTTTTGGACCCGCAAATTGATGTCAGGCCAATAAAAGGACAGATAGAAAATCTTATTAAAGAAATAGAGACTAGAGTCAAGAGTCAAGAAAGAGTTCTTGTTACTACTTTGACTAAAAGAAATGCCGAGGACTTGGCAGATTATCTTAAAGATAGGAATATCAAGGTTCATTATCTGCATTCGGATATTAAAACTCTGGAAAGAAGTGATATTTTACACTCGCTCCGTTTGGGCGAATATGATGTTTTAGTGGGAATAAATCTGCTTCGCGAAGGTTTGGATTTGCCGGAAGTATCCTTAGTTGCTATTTTGGATGCGGATAAAGAAGGGTTTTTAAGGTCACGGACAAGTTTAATTCAGGTCATGGGAAGGGCTGCAAGGCATATAAACGGCAAAGTAATCATGTATGCCGATACTATCACCGGTTCCATGAAAGCAGCCATAGATGAGGTAAACCGCCGTAGAAAAGTTCAGGAAGCTTACAATAAAAAACACAACATTATTCCCAAAAGTATTATTAAGCCTTTGAGGGAGCGTTTAATTGAAAAAATAGAGGAAAAAACAGGAAAAGAGATTTTGACAATAGATGATATACCTAAGGCTGCAAGGCCCGGCCTTGTAAAGCTGTTAAAACAACAGATGAAGCAAGCAGCGGAAAATCTGGACTTTGAATCAGCAGCCAGATTAAGAGATCAAATTAAGGAATTAAGTAATTAATAAATACGCGTACACCTCTAAGGTGTACGCACAAACTATAAAATTTTTCAAAACTTCAGGCAAGTGGATAGCACAACTTTATTGTTCGCTGAGGCTACCAGAAGCGAGCTAATCCGTAATTTAAAAGATATTTAATAATTTTATTTTCAACCTCTTTTTCAGTATTTGTAAATCCAATCACATAAGCTGCTGTAGTATGTCCGCCAAGCCATTCGGCAATCATATAATGAGGAATAAAACCTGTTGGCCCTTTTGATAGGTAATACCACTTCTTTTCTTCCATTTTTTTCTCTTCCCATGTAACGATTTTAGGATCTAACTTAAGAATATCCTCAATATAATAATCAATTCTATAATAACTAGGATAGATTAAATCTATGTACATATCAGCTGGACCAGAAATGTCACTTGCGCCTTTAGAAGGGGATTGAATAGGGTTTATTTTAAAGTCCCAATGAACTTTATTTTGTTTGGTGACCTCAGTATTTTTTCTGTAATTTACTTGCCATGAGGTTGGATAAGTGAAAAAGAATTTATAGTTATCACTGGTATAATTCCTAGCTCTTTCATCGTAAGGTTTAAAGGTCATCGATTCGTAGCTATCTTTTTTTACACAATTATAGTGAAGCATACAAGCAATTTTATTATCTAGTGAGTTTATTTCAGAACTTTTATAATGTATCTGAAGAAAAACAAGAATAGGGAAAATGATCAGAAGAGACTTAAAAAAAGACCACATTACAAGTTTTAGATAAGCACCCATATCTGCTCCTTTTTCAAGGCCCATTGAAGATCCTACGTCAGTGTTGAAAATAGAAGAAGTACTTTTTCCCTTTAACGATAAAAAGATAAATAAAAGCCCAATACCACCCAATAGAACAATACCTTGAAATAATCCTGAACTATTTTTTGTTTGTGATGCTTTAAAAAGAAATACAACAAGCCCTAAAAAGAGAAGACCTACAATAATTCCAACTGCATTTATTTTTGTTTTTTTCCTCATTACTTTTATATTCTCAGTGTCTCAACTTACAATTGAATTGTCAATTAGCGGTAAGGACTTCCAAAAGATTGCAAAATGGGGTAAAAGAAATTTATTGCCAGTTGAATACGGGAAATTGCAAAATTTTTTCAGATTTTCGCGATACAGTTTTTTGGGGAAAATCTACATATAATTTTTCAAATCCAATAACTTTTCCTGTTTTATCCTTGCTTAAAATAACCCCGTCTCCAGCCTCCTCGCTTAAAGTTTCTTTTGTAGGGTCATCAAACCACACGCTTAAAGTTTTCCCTTTTGAATCATAAAACATTTTAATTTTTGACATAAATTTGTTCTCCTTCCTTAATTCTATCAGTCAGATACGTTGTTATCAAGTATCCTTCCTTTTCGCTAAAATGATCCGCTACAACGCATATACTAACCCTGCCAATACTTTTATAGTATAAGTGCACTCTTTCATCTTGCGTACTGCGTCTGATTTGATCAGGTCCTTTTAGAGTTTTTTTAACTTCCGATTCGTATCTGGCAATACTTGGATGTTTGGTAGTAACAATCCGCTGCCAATAATTCTTTGTTGTCCTGATTGTAATGCCAAGTGGCGTTTTGATTTTAAAGTATTCATCAATAGCCACTCCATAATTATAACACAAAACTTGGACTTTGAAGCAGCAGCCAGACTGCGAGATCAGATTAAGGAATTAAGTATTTAATAATTATGCGTACACCTCTAAGGTGTCCGCACAAAATATGTAGTTGGAAACTAATTTATAGACTTCCCAAAGATTGCCAAAACTGGTAAAATTACACATTCATATGTTTACTGACAAAATAATTATACGGGGTGCCAGGGAGCATAATTTAAAAAATATTGATCTTGAGCTTCCCAAAAACAAGTTAATTGTTATTACCGGCATCTCCGGCTCTGGCAAGTCATCCCTTTCTTTTGACACTTTATATGCCGAGGGGCAACGCCGATATGTTGAAAGTTTGTCTGCCTATGCCCGCCAGTTTTTGGGAGTAATGGATAAACCCGATGTGGATAATATTGAAGGTTTGTCTCCGGCCATATCTATTGACCAAAAATCAGCCTCTCATAATCCCCGTTCCACTGTAGGTACCACAACCGAAATATACGATTATTTACGGTTGTTGTTTGCCCGGGTTGGCCATCCTCATTGTCCAATTTGCGGCAGGGAGATTAGCCAAATGAGTGTGCAACAGATAGTAGAACAGGTTCACGGAAAAAGAATTATGGTTTTATCGCCAATAGTTAAAGACAGAAAAGGGGAGTATTCTCAACTTTTTGAGGACTTAAAGAAAAAAGGCTTTTCTAAAGTAAGAATTGACGGACAAGTTAGGGATTTAAGTGATGATTTTATTTTAATTAAGACCAATAAGCATACTATTGATTTAGTGGTTGATAGGCTGGTATTGGATAAATCTGTGTTTTCCAGACTGCATCAGAGTGTTGAAACGGCCTTAAAAATGGGGGAGGGTTCTGTAATTATCAGTGATGTTTTGGATGCTTCTTTGGAATTTCCAGCTAATCCTAAAAAAATGCAGGACCATCTATATTCGGAAAGATTTGCCTGCCCTGTTGATAATTTATCTTTACCGGAAATTGAACCGCGCACTTTTTCCTTTAATTCTCCTCATGGGGCCTGTTCAAAATGCACCGGTTTGGGCCACATTTTAAAAATTGAACCTGCTTTGGTTTTAAACCCCATTTTATCCATTGCCGAGGGGGGAATTTTACCTTGGGCCAAACTGGCCACTCATGAAACCTGGTTTACCAGAATGATTGAGGCAGTGGGAAAGGAATATGGCTTTGATTTAAATACCAGACTGGGAAATTATAGCGAAGAGTCCAGGAAAGTGCTGCTTTTTGGAGCAGAGCAGGAAATATTCAGGGTGGAAGGGAAAAACAGATTGGGCCGCTGGACTCATTTTGATTCTAATTTTGAAGGTTTAATTCCTTACTTGGAAAAAAGATACAAAGAAACAGAGTCGGACTTT